>NZ_VRUV01000831.1:0-1360 GCF_008039455.1 Methylobacterium sp. WL116 | reverse complement strand
GGCGAGGGCCGCACGGGTGCCGATGCCGTCTTCCGGGTCGGCGCTCGCCACCGCGACCACCGGCTTCGGCTTCCCGCGCGCCACCGCGACCGGCGCCGGAGCCGGATCGCTGCGGCTGCCGAACAGGCCAGCGAGGAACCCGACGAGGCTCGGGCCCTCCTCCTCGTCGGCGGAGGCGATCTGCGAGGACACGCCGAGCACGGTGCCGCCGCGGGCCAGGATCTCGGCGCGGGCCTCCTCGTAGCGCGGGAACGGCCGGTTGTCGGACGCCAGGTGGACGGTCTTGCCGTCGGGGAACAGGCGGGCGAGCTGGTCGTGGCTCATCCGCGGCCACATCCGGACCGAGCCGACGTCGAGATGGACGAAGGGCGAGCCGGCATGCGGATACCAGCCGACGCCGCCGCGCTGCATCTGCAGCCCGACCGCGCGGATCTCGTCGATCGAGACGCCCGGCAGGTAGAAATCCATCGCCTTGCCGAGCATGTGCTGGCTGTACTCGGCCACCGCCTTCGAGCGGCGGCGCAGCATCGCGTTGGTGCCGGGCGAGCGATAGGCCGACACCACGTGGATCGGCTCCGAGGCGCCGACCTGCCGATAGGCCTCCCAGACCGTGTCGAACAGGCGCGGGTCCATCTTGGTCGGCTCGTCGATGCGCCAGTCGCGCAGGAGCCAGTTCAGCTGCTCCAGGGCCGCGCGGTCGTAGCGCCCATCGCGCTTGAACGTGATGGTCGCGCTCTCCTTGGTGTGGGTGTGGAAGATCGTGAGCGAGCGGGTGTCGCCGTTGGCGACCGCATCCTGGGTGCCGGTGGTTCCGGCCGCCAGCGCCAGCGCCATGCCGGAGAGTCCGAAGAGGATGCGCCGAAGACGCGAGGGCCGGGGCGTCGTCTGGCTCGGCGTCGGCACGATCGTCTCACCCCTCGGACGCGACCCGCGTTCGGCGCGGAACCATGGTGAACGCAAGGTTGCCGAAAACCGTGAAGACCCGGTTATCGGCGGCCCGAGCCGGACACACGCGATTCCCTTACGGCTAAGTCTGGACCGTGGCGAAATCGTGCCGGCAAGCGCGGCGGCACACGTCGCCGCGGCGGTCGCCCGACGGGTGATGCGAATGGGCCACGGGGCCGGTGCGGGGGCTCCTCACGGACCGCGACCGGCGGGCTGCGGTCACCACCAGCTGCGCGAGACCGGAGCCGGGTTCGGCGTCCACAGGCCGGGCTCGCCGAACTCGGGCGGCGGCGCGGCCACCGCGATCTGCCCGTCCGCGTCGCGCGGCAGGTCGAGGGGCGGGGTCAGCGTCGCCGCCGAGATCGACGCGTCGAAGACGCGGGAGGGCCTCTACGCCGCGTTCTCTCCCCTGCGT
>NZ_VRUV01000830.1:0-1362 GCF_008039455.1 Methylobacterium sp. WL116 | reverse complement strand
GCGCCAGGGCGCCTTGCGCGGCGAGGCAGGTCGTCAACGCCAGCGCGGCGAGGCTTCGGCTCAGGACGGGTGTCACGCGGCGTCTCCCGGGCTCGGCGGGATCTCGGCGCGTTGCGCCGGCCCCCGCTCGTCATCGGATCCGTTATTCACGCTCCAACCGGCGAAGGCGAGCGCCTCGGGAAACAGGTTCCCCGCACCGTCACTACCGATTGCATCCCGGCGCCGCTGCGGCGTGTCGAGCGGGCGCGGATGTCTCGCCGAACCGGTTCGCGGGCCGGCGGCCCGCCCGGCGCAACCTTGCCTTTTGGCACCCGATCCCCGAGAAACCGGCTGATCCGGAAGCGTGAGCGCGGCCTCGGCGGGCGTCTCGCGGAACCGGCTCGTTCGAACCGCGTCGAGGAACCCGTCTCCATGCTCGATTACGCGCAGGCCCGACGCCTGATGGTCGACTGCCAGCTCCGGACCTTCGACGTGAACGACATCGCGGTGCTGGACGCGTTCGACGCGGTGCCGCGCGAGAACTTCGTACCGCCGGGGGCGGAGCCCTTCGCCTATATCGACCAGAACCTGAAGCTCGGGGGCAGCGACGGCGACCTGCGCTACATGCCGGCCTCGATGCTGCTCGCGCGGATGATCCAGGCGCTGCGCATCGGCGGCGGCGTCCGGGCGCTCGATGTCGGCACCGGATACGGCTACGCCGCCGCCGTGATGGCGCGCCTCGGCGGCCGGGTCACCGCCCTCGAATCGGACCCCGCCCTGGCGGAGGCGGCGCGCGAGCGCCTCGACGGGACGCAGGTCGAGGTGGTGGAGGGGCCCCTCGCCGCCGGCCTGCCGAAGGCCGGCCCGTACGACGCGATCCTGATCAACGGCCGCGTCGAGGTGCGCCCGCAGGCGCTGCTCGACCAGCTGAAGGACGAGGGCCGCCTCGTCTGCGTCCTCGGTCGCGACAAGTCCGCCAAGGCGACCCTGTTCGTCCGCGCCGGCGACGCCTTCGGCGCACGCCCGCTGTTCGACGCGGCGCTTCCGGGCCTGGCGGCGTTCCGCGAAGAGGCCGGCTTCGCGTTCTGAGCGGTCGGCGCGCTCTCGGCATCGCGCTCCGATCGCGCGGGGGAGGTGTCGCTTTTATGCGCCACGTCCCGACGATTCGAGGGATGGGCCGTCCTCGCCCTGGGCCACGTCTTCGTGAATGGGTTAAGGTCTGCCCCGGGGCGGGCGTGACCGGGCCGGCGCTCATGCGCCGTGGCCGTCGCAAGACGGGCAAGATGGTCTTCGAGAAACCGCAAGGGCTGATCGACGTGACACAACGCAAACCTGCGACGCGCCCCGCGCTTCGGCTGGCCGGCCTCGCCGTCGCCGCCGGGC
>NZ_VRUV01000082.1:0-12978 GCF_008039455.1 Methylobacterium sp. WL116 | reverse complement strand
GGCCAGCGCCGCGGCCCGGCTGAGCAAGGCCGCGTCGACGCCTTCGGCCGCCAGGAACGCGATCTCCGGCGGCAGGCCCGGTGCGCCGAGGGGCGGGCCCAGGAAACGGAGGAACGACACAGGGCCGGCTGCCGTCGGCTCCGGGACGTGCTAAGGCGGGGGCGTGAGCCGGACCCCCTCCCCATCGCGCCGTCGGCGCCCCGCGATCATAGGTGCGCCCGGCCCCGGCGCAAGCACCATGTCCTCGATCAAGACTATTCTCTTAGCCGTCGGCCTCTGCGTCGCGACGATGCCGCAGGCGGGCGCCCAGGATCGTGCCGGTCAGGTGCGTGCCGGCCAGCCCGCCGCCGGCAGCCCCGCGCCCGCCGCCGTGACGGTGCCCAACTTCTGGAACCCGCGCAGCCGCGGCGAGCGGGTCGAGGCGCCGCAGACCGGCCGGGCCGTGCGCTTCCTGACCGACGACGAGTTCCCGCCGCTGCACTTCGCAGGCCCCGACGGAAACCCGACGGGCTTCGTGGTGGAGTTGGCCCGCGCCGTCTGCGAGAAGCTGTCGATCACCTGCACCGTGCAGGCCCGGCGCTTCGACACCCTCCTCGACGGCCTGACGGACAAGCAGGGCGACGTCGTCGCCGCCGCGATCCCGCTGACGCCGACGCTGCGGGCGACGTTCTCCGCGACGCGCCCGTATTTCCGGTGGCCGGCGCGCTTCGCCGCCCGCGTCGACCGCGGCCTGCCGGCTCCCTCGGCGAGCGCGCTGGCGGGCAAGTCGGTGGCGGTGGTCGGCGGCAGCGCCCACGCCGCCTACCTCCAGGCGTTCTTTCCCAAGGCCGAGGCGAAGCCGTTTTCCGACCTCGCCGCGGCGGAAGGCGCGGTGAAGCGCGGCGAGGCCGACTACGTCTTCGCCGACGGGCTCGGCCTCGCCCTCTGGGTCGGCGGCCTGGAGGCGGGCAATTGCTGCGCGCTCGTCGGCGGCGACTACCTCGAGAACCGCTACTTCGGCGAGGGCATCGGCCTGATCACCCGGCCCGAGGACGCGGCCCTGTCGCGCGCGCTGGACGACGCGCTGCAGCGGGTGTGGGACGATGGGAAGTACACCGAGCTGTACCTGCGGTTCTTCCCCGTCAGCCCGTTCTGATCCGCATTGCGTCCGGGACCGACGCGTCTCCTTTTCCGCAGGCGTTCCTGCGGGTATCCTCGGCGCGGTACTGCGAAGGGGCGATCCTGCGGAGGGGCGGTCCCGCAAACGGCGTGAGGCGGCCATGACGGCTCCGAGCCCGTTCGAGCGCATCCTCGCCGCCCGCGTCGCGGACCGTCACCGGACGGCGCGAGGCCTCGCGGCACGGATCGTGTCCGACGTCGAGGCACAGGGTCGCGCGATCAGCCTCATCGGCTCGCTGGCGACCGGGCGTTTCCGGCTGCATTCCGACATCGACCTCCTGGTGCGCGGGCCGATCGATCCGGCCGAACGCGCCGCCGTCGAGCGGGCGGTGGCTGCGGTGATGCGCGGCACCGGCATCCCAAACGACCTGATCTATGCCTGCGATCTCACGCCGTCGCAGCGGGAGGCATTCGAGAAGGCGGTCCCGTGATCGCGTCGCGACTGCCCGCCTTCGCCAAGCTCGGTCCGAAGCTCGACCGCGCGGGCCGCGAGCTGGCGAACCTCGACGCGTTCCTCGCCGGATACGACGCCCTCCCGCCGGAGCAGCGGACGACGTGGGGGCGGCTCACGGCGATCGCGGCCGCCCTTCACAACGCTGACAACGGCATCGAGGACGTGCTGCTCGGCATCGCCAAGGACGTCGACGGGGCCGCACCGACCGGCGACACCTCGCACCAGGACCTGCTCGATCAGATGCGGGCGCAGATACCGGGCCTGCGTCCGGCCGTGCTCGACGACGAGCTCTACGTTTCGCTGATGGAGCTGAAGGGCTTTCGGCACCGCGTGCGGCACAATCACGGGTTCGACCACGACGCCGGCCGGACGGAGCAGAACCGGGCGCTGATGCAAGCAACCTTCCCGAAACTCGTCGAGGCCGTCAGGACGTTGGAGAACCGGCCGACGGGATCGGGGGCCGACGACCCGGCCGAGCGGCCGTAAAAGTCGATTTCGCATCGCGGCAAACCTCATTAGGGTGCCGCACCCGCGAAGATCCCGTGTCACAGTCCAGCGTCCCAGCCCATGTCCGCGCCCCTCCACCTCGACCCCGACCTGATCGAGGCCGCCGCCACCGCCGCCGCCTGGCCGTTCGAGGAGGCGCGCAAGCTCGTGGCCCGGCTGGAGCGCCGGCCGAAGCCGGAGGTGCTGTTCGAGACCGGCTACGGGCCGTCGGGGCTGCCGCATATCGGCACCTTCGGCGAGGTGGCGCGGACCTCGATGGTGCGCCACGCCTTCCGGGTGCTGACGAAGGACGCCGTGCCGACGCGGCTGATCGCGTTCTCCGACGACATGGACGGCCTGCGCAAGGTGCCCGACAACGTGCCCGAGCGCGCGATGCTGGCCCAGCACCTCAACCAGCCGCTGACCCGGGTGCCCGATCCGTTCGGCACGCATGACAGCTTCGGCGCGCACAACAACGCAGAGCTGCGCCGCTTCCTCGACGCCTTCGGCTTCGACTACGAGTTCCGCTCGGCCACCGACTGCTACCGCTCCGGCGTGTTCGACGCGGCCCTGATGCGGGTCGCGGAGCGCTACGACGCGGTGATGGCGATCATGCTGCCGTCGCTGCGCGCCGAGCGCTCGGCCTCGTATTCCCCGTTCCTGCCGCTGCACCCGGTGACCGGGGAGGTGATGCAGGTGGTGGTCGACGCGGTGCACGCGGACCGGGGAACGCTCGCCTGGCGCGACCCGAAGACCGGCGAGGCCTACGAGACCCCGATCACCGGCGGCCACGCCAAGCTGCAGTGGAAGCCCGACTGGGCGATGCGCTGGGTGGCGCTGGGCATCGACTACGAGATGGCCGGCAAGGACCTGATCGACTCGGTGAAGCTCTCCGGGCAGATCGCCCGCGCGCTCGGGGGCGAGCCGCCGGAAGGCTTCAACTACGAGCTGTTCCTCGACGAGAAGGGCCAGAAGATCTCCAAGTCGAGGGGCAACGGGCTGACCATCGACGACTGGCTCGCCTACGGCACGCCGGAGAGCCTGAGCCTGTTCATGTACAACAAGCCGCGCGAGGCCAAGCGGCTGTTCTTCGACGTGATCCCGCGGCACGTCGACGAGGTGCTGAGCTTCTCCGAGCGCTACGCCGCGCAGGACGCCAAGCTGCGCCTGGGCAACCCCGTCTGGCACATCCATGCCGGCAACCCGCCCGCGCCGGAGCGGATCGGGGAGGGCGCGCAAGGGGGGTCCAAGGGCAGCGTGAGTTTCGCGATGCTGCTCAACCTCGTGGCGGTGGCCAACGCCGAGGAGCCGGGCGTGCTCTGGGGCTTCATCCGGCGCTACGCCGCCGACGTCGGCCCCGAGACCCATCCCGGCCTCGACCGGCTCGTCGGCCACGCGCTGGCCTACTTCCGCGACTTCGTGCGCCCGGCCAAGAGCTACCGGGCGCCGAGCCCGGAGGAGCGCGCGGCCCTCGACGACCTCTCCGCGTCGCTCTCCGAGCACGACGGCTCGACCGACCCAGAGGGCTTGCAGGCGGTGGTCTACGAGGTCGGGCGGCGGCACTTCCCGGACCTGTCGGGCAAGGGCAAGAGCCCGGACGGACGGCCCGGCGTGTCGCAGGCGTGGTTCACGACGATCTACAACGTGCTGTTCGGCGAGGCCCGCGGCCCGCGCTTCGGCTCGTTCGTGGCGCTCTACGGCGTGGCGGAGACCCGCGCGCTGATCGCCAAGGCGCTGTCGGGCGAGCTGCTGGCCGAGCACGCGGCGTTCACGGCGAGCCGCGCAGCGAAATCCGCCTGACGGGCGTTCGCGGGATCGTCACGCACCGCGCGTGACGCACCACCATCGGATCGGGCCTCGGGGGCAGGGGCATGATCGTACGGGACCTCGCCGGGCTCGAGGCCATCTACGGCGACCACCTCGCCCCGGCCTCCGTGGTGAAGGAGAGCGAGCGGATCACGGCGCACTACGCCGCGCTGATCGCGGCCTCGCCCTTCGCGATCCTCGCCACCGCCGGCCCGGAGGGGCTCGATTGCAGCCCGCGGGGCGACGGTCCGGGCTTCGTCCGGGTCGTCGACCCGCACACCCTGGTGCTGCCCGACCGCCGCGGCAACAACCGGATCGACAGCCTGCGCAACGTGGTGCGCGATCCGCGCGTCGCCCTGCTGTTCCTGATCCCCGGCTCGGGGACGACCTTCCGCGTGAACGGGCGGGCCGTGGTCTCGGCCGATCCGGCCCTTCTGGAAAGCTTCGCCGTCGACGGGCAGGCGCCGCGCACCGCCCTCGTGGTCACCGTCGAGCAGGCCTACTTCCAGTGCGCCCGCGCCGTCGTCCGCGCGCAGCTGTGGGATCCCGCCCGCCACGTCGAGGCGGGGACGCTGCCGAGCCCGGGGACGATCCTGGCCGCCCTGAGCGCGGGCGAGGTCGGCGGCCGCCCCTACGACGAGGCCTGGCCGGCACGCGCGGCCGCCACCCTCTGGTAGGGCGGCCGGGCGCGCTCACGCGTTCGGCACCGCCACCTTCTGGCGCAACCCCGCGATCACCGCGCGCAGGATGTCGGCGCCCGCCTCCGCGCCGGCCTTGGCGCTCATGTCGCCGCGCACCGCGTAGATGCGCTCGTGCACGAAGGCGAGCTTGGCGATCACCGCGGGCGTCAGGCGGAACGGGTAGAGGTCGGGCTGCCCCATGCTGCGGGACAGCGAGTTCACCGCATAGGTGAGCGGCAGCCACGCCGCGATCAGCTTGTCGAGGTCGGGCGTGCGATACGGATCGAAGTCGATCACCACCGGCTCGCTGCCGCCCCGGCGCAGCTGCGGCCGCAATTGGAGCGCGAAGGTCGAGGCGGTCTCCACCGTGTCGACGATGTGCAGGTAATGCGCCCAGGTCTCGGCGAAATCCTCCCACGGGTGGCTGGTGGCGTAGGCCGAGACGAAGGATTCCTCCCAATCGCCCGGCGCGCCGTGGGCGTAGTGGTTCTGCAGGGCGCCGACGTAGTTCAGGCTCTCGTCGCCGAACAGATCGCGGAACGTCCACAGGTGCGGGCTGTTCTGGACCAGCAGGTACCAGAAGTAATGCCCGATCTCGTGGCGGAAATGCCCGAGCAGGGTGCGGTAATGCTCGCCGAAGCGGATCCGGCGCCGCTCGCGCTCGACGTCGTCGGCCTCGGCGATGTTCATGCTGATCAGGCCGTTGAGGTGGCCCGTGAGCACCGGCGGCCCGATCAGGAAGCTCTCGGACGGGTCGACCAGGAAGTCGAAGGCGAGCCCGTCGGTGTATTGCGCACGGGTGGCCAGCGGCAGGTCGAGGCGCAGCAGCGAGTAGAACAGCCGGTGCTTGGCCGCCTCGACCTGGCGCCAGCGGGTCAGGTTCCAGGCGAGCGTCAGGTCGGGGACGACGCGGTTGTGGCGGCAGGTGACGCAGAACGTCTCGGGCGCGTCGTCCGGCACGAGCCAGTTGCAGGCCGCGTGCCGGGCGTTGGCGCAGAAGCGGTAGCGCTGGCCGGGCCGCGCATAGGCGTGGAAGGTCTGCGCCTCGGCCGAGCCCGGATGGGCCGAGCGGACCGACGGCTCGAGCGCGGAGATCTCGTGCACCTCGCAGACGTAGCCGAGGCGCCGCTGGCAGCTGTCGCAGGCCGTGCTCTCGAAGGTGAGCGGCTGGTCGCAGGCTTGGCACTGGAAGATCTTCATGGCGGGTCCCGGCGCCCGAGGCGGGCAAGCACCCTGTCGTCGAAGGCGTCGTCGGCAGTCGTCGGCGGCCGCCGCCGGGCGGACCGTCCTCGCCGCATCAAACGGGCTTGCCCGGCAAAGTTCCCGGGGGGCGCGGCACGGGGAGGACGCGGCGCGCCGCCCGGAGCCGGACGCCGCATGGAAATTGCTTGCGCCCTCCCCTTTGCCGCATAAGGCGCAGACGAGGGCACCGCCGGATTCGATCCGGACGCCACCTGCTTCGCCCAGACGAGAGTGCCCGTGTCGATCAAAGCCGCCCTGCACCACGTCACGCACTACACCTACGACCGGCCGATCGCGCTCGGGCCGCAGGTGATTCGCCTGCGGCCGGCGCCGCATGCGCGCACGAAGATCCCCTCCTACACCCTCAAGGTGACCCCGGAGAACCACTTCGTGAACTGGCAGCAGGACCCGAACGGGAACTGGCTCGCCCGGCTGGTCTTCCCGGAGAAGACCAGCGAGCTGAAGATTGAGGTCGACCTCACCGCCGACATGTCGGTGATCAACCCGTTCGACTTCTTCGTCGAGGACTACGCGCAGGCCCGCCCGTTCGCCTACGCCCCCGACCTCGTCGCCGAGCTGGCGCCCTACCGCGTCCTCGACGACGCCCAGGGGCCTGAGATCGACGGCTTCCTGGCGCGCCTGCCGTCCGAGCCGAACACCGTGCTGTTCCTGGTGGCGCTGAACGCGCAGATCAGCCGCGAGGTCGCCTACGGCGTCCGGATGGAGCCGGGCGTCCAGACGCCGGCCGAGACCCTGACCCTGAAGAGCGGCTCCTGCCGCGATTCGGCCTGGCTCCTCGTCCAGGTGCTGCGCCGCATCGGCTTCGCCGCCCGCTTCGTCTCGGGCTACCTGATCCAGCTCGTGCCCGACACCACCGCGGTCGACGGCCCCGAGGGCACCAAGACCGACTTCACCGACCTGCACGCCTGGGCAGAGGTCTACCTGCCCGGCGCCGGCTGGATCGGGCTCGACGCCACCTCCGGCCTGCTCTGCGGGGAGGGGCACATCCCGCTGGCCGCCACCCCGCACTACCATTCGGCCGCGCCGATCTCGGGGCTCGCCGAGCCGGCCAAGGTCGAGTTCGGCTTCGAGATGACCGTGGCGCGCGTGGAGGAGAGCCCGCGCATCACCAAACCGTTCTCGGACGCGGTCTGGGCGGCCATGGACGCCCTCGGCGACCGGGTCGACGCCGACCTCGTCGCCCAGGACGTGCGCCTGACCATGGGCGGCGAGCCGACCTTCGTCTCGATCGACGACTTCGAGGCGCCGGAATGGAACATCGCCGCCGTCGGCCCGTCGAAGCGGGGGCTGGCCGACAAGCTGATCCGCCGCCTGCGCGACCGCTTCGCGCCGGGCGGCATGCTGCATTACGGCCAGGGCAAGTGGTATCCGGGCGAGAGCCTGCCGCGCTGGGCCTTCGCCCTGTACTGGCGCCGCGACGGCCGCCCGATCTGGCGCGACGCCGACCTGATCGCGCGGGAGGACGGCCCGAAGACGGCCGACGCCGACGCCGCGCGTCGCCTGATCGATGCGGTCGCCGGGCATTTCGGGCTGCAGGACTACGTGATGCCGGCCTACGAGGACCCGGCGCAGTGGGAGGAGAAGCGCGCGGAGCTGCCCGTCAACGTGACGACGCAGGAGGCCAAGAGCGGCTCGGTGGAATTCGATTCGCGCATCCACCGCGTCTACGAGCGGGGCCTCGGCAACCCGGCCGGCTTCGTGCTGCCGCTCGCGAGCCTGCCCACCGGCAAGGACGGCGATTCCGACCGGGTCTGGATCTCCGAGGCCTGGGATTTCCGCCGCGGCCACGCGTTCCTGGTGCCCGGCGACTCGCCGCTGGGCTTCCGCCTGCCGCTCGGCTCGCTCCCGTACGTGCCGCCGGAGCATTACCCCTACTACCAGCCGCAGGACCCGCTGGAGCCGCGCGAGCCCCTGCCCGAGGGGCATGCCCACGAAGGAACCGGCGAAGGGACCGGCAAGCGAACGGTCAACGGCGGCGGCATCACCGGCGTCGCGGTGCGCACCGCGCTCGCCGTCGAGCCGCGCGACGGGACGCTGCGGGTGTTCATGCCGCCGACCCAGCGCGCCGACGAGTACCTCGAGCTGATCGGCGTCCTGGAGGAAGCCGCGTCGGGGCTCGGGCTCGCGATCCACGTCGAGGGCTACGAGCCGCCCTTCGACCCGCGCCTCAACGTGATCAAGGTCACCCCCGACCCGGGCGTGATCGAGATCAACGTCCACCCGGCGACCTCCTGGCGCGACGCGGTGGCGATCACCACCGACCTCTACGCCGACGCCCGCCAGACCCGGCTGGGCGCCGAGAAGTTCATGGTGGACGGGCGCCACACCGGGACGGGCGGCGGCAACCACGTGGTGATGGGCGGCGCCACGCCCGACGACTCGCCGTTCCTGCGCCGGCCCGACCTCCTGAAGAGCCTGGTGCTGTACTGGCAGCGCCACCCGGCGCTCTCGTACCTGTTCTCCGGCCTCTACATCGGCCCGACGAGCCAGGCCCCGCGCATGGACGAGGCCCGCCACGACGGCCTCTACGAGCTGGAGATCGCCCTGGCGCAGGTGCCGGGCCCGGACGAGCCCAACATCCCGCGCTGGCTCGTCGACCGGGTGTTCCGCAACATCCTCGTGGACGTCACCGGCAACACCCACCGGTCCGAGATCTGCATCGACAAGCTGTACTCGCCCGACGGGCCGACCGGGCGGCTCGGGCTGCTCGAGTTCCGCGCCTTCGAGATGCCGCCGGACCCGCGCATGAGCCTCGCGCAGCAATTGCTGCTGCGGGCGCTGGTGGCGTGGCTGTGGCGCGAGCCGCAGGTCGGCGGCTGTGTCCGCTGGGGCACGGGCCTGCACGATCGCTTCATGCTCCCGCATTTCCTCTGGGCCGACTTCCTCAACGTGCTGGAGGATCTGCGGGCCGCGGGCTACGACTTCGACCCCACGGCCTTCGAGGCGCAGGCCGCGTTCCGCTTCCCGGTCTTCGGCCGGGTCGAGCACGGCGGCGTGAAGCTCGAGCTGCGTCAGGCGCTGGAACCGTGGCACGTGATGGGCGAGGAGGGGACCAGTGCCGGCACCGTCCGCTTCGTCGACAGCTCGGTCGAGCGGCTGCAGGTCAAGGTTGAGGGCTTCGTGCCCGGCCGCCACGTCATCGCCTGCAACGGCCGGCGCCTGCCGATGACCGGCACCGGCACCGGCGGCGAAGCGGTCGCGGGCCTGCGGTTCAAGGCCTGGCAGCCGGCCTCGTCGCTGCACCCGACGATCCCCGCGCACTCGCCGCTGACCTTCGACATCCTCGACAGCTGGAGCGGGCGCGCGCTCGGCGGCTGCCGCTATCACGTCGCCCACCCCGGCGGCCGCAACTACGAGACGCATCCCGTCAACACCTACGAGGCGGAGGGGCGGCGCCTCGCCCGCTTCCAGGCCCACGGCCATACGCCGGGCAAGATCGCGATGCCGGTGCCCGAGACCAACCCCGAATTCCCGCTCACGCTCGACCTGCGCACGCCGAAGCCGACATGAGCCCGACGCTGGCGGCGGCACAGGTCACGGCAGGACGGCACGCACCGGCCGACGCGGACGCCGCGGACGAGCCGGACCGGCTCGCGCGCTGGGCCGACGGCTATCGGCCCGAACCCGGCCGGCCGGACGAATATCTCGACGCGGACGGCCGCGCGCGCGGCGCGTGGCCCCGGCTGCTCGAGCGGCTCGCGCGGCTGAGCGAGCCCGAGATCATGGCGCGCTTCGTCTCGGCGGAGCGTCACATCCGCGACACCGGCATCTCGTTCCGCATCTACGGCGACCAGCGCGAGCATGCCTGGCCGTTGGGCTCGCTGCCGCTGGTGATCGAGGCGGCCGAGTGGCGCGCCTTGAGCGCCGGGCTGATCCAGCGGGCCGAGCTGATGGAGGCGGTCCTCGCCGACGTCTACGGGCCGGGCCGCCTCGTCGCCGACGGCCTCCTGCCGGCCGCCGTGGTCGCCGGCAGTCCCGAGTTCCTGCGCCCGCTGCACGGGGTCGCGCCTCCCGGCGGGCGCTGGCTCAAGCTCTACGCCGCCGATATCGGCCGCGGGCCGGACGGGGCCTGGCGTGTGCTGGCCGACCGGACGCAGGCGCCCTCCGGCCTCGGCTACGCCCTGGAGAACCGGATGGTGCTCGGCCGCACCTTCCCGGACGTGCTCGAGAGCCTGCAGGTCGAGCGCTTCCCGGCCTTCTTCCAGGCGTTTCGCGAAGGCCTGGCGGCCGGGTCCGCGCGCTCGGACCCGCGCATCTGCCTGCTGACCTCGGGGCCCTACAGCAGCACCTACGTCGAGCAGGCGGCGCTCGCGCGCTATCTCGGGCTGATGCTGGTCGAGGGCGACGACCTCGTCATGCAGGACGGGTGCCTGCACGTGCGCACCGTCTCCGGCCTGAAGCGGGCCGACGCGGTCTGGCGCCGGATCGACGGCGACTTCCTCGATCCGCTGGAGCTCAACCCGGCCTCGCGGCTCGGCATCCCCGGCGTGATCGAGGCTTTGCGCAACGGCAGCCTGGTGATGGCCAACATGCCGGGCTCCGGCGTGGTCGAGTCGGCGGCCCTCAGCCCGTATCTCGAAGGGATCGCGCAGCGCATCCTCGGCGAGGGCCTCAGGCTGAAGAGCCCGCCGGCGTGGTGGTGCGGCGATCCGGCCGGTCTCGCCCACGTTCGGGACAACCTCGACGCGATGACGCTGCGCCCGGCCGCCACCCCGCAGCGCGGGGCGGGGCGCGACGCGATCCTCGGGCCGCAGGCGCTCGCCGCCGAGCGCGAGCGGGTGATCGCGGCCTTCCACGACCGGCCGTTCGACTTCGTCGGCCAGGACCTCGGGCCGCTCTCGACCATGCCGGCCTGGGAGCGGACCGACCGGGGCCTGCACCTCGTCCCCCGCCCCTTCGCGCTGCGCGTGTTCGCCGCCCGCACCCCCGACGGCTGGCGGGTGATGCCCGGCGGCTTCTGCCGGGTCTCGGAGCGCGAGAACGTCGACCCGATCGAGATGCGCCTCGGCATCCGCTCGGCCGACGTCTGGATCCTCTCGGAGAACCCGGTCGACACGCGCCATCTCGGGCAGCAGGCCACGCCGCGGGTCCGGCGCATCTCCGGGCACCTGCCCTCGCGGGCGGCCGACGGCCTGTTCTGGTTCGGCCGCTACGTCGAGCGGGCCGAGGCGGTGATCCGCCTCGTGCTGGCGCACCTGCGCAGCGTCGGCGACGCCGTCGTCACCGACATCTCCGGCGACACCGCGGCGCCGACCGCGCTCCGCATCCGCGCGCTCTTGGAGGAATGGGGGGCGGCCAGCTCCGCCGACATGCCGACGGCGGCACTGGCGCAGGAGGCCCTGGTCGGGCGCGAGGTCCACGGCTCCGCCCGCGCCCACGTGATCTCGGCCCGCACCAACGCGGCGACCCTGCGCGCCCGGCTCTCCGGTGAGGCGTGGCGGGTGCTCGCCGACCTGATCGACCTGCTCTCGCTGGACACCGCCCGGGCGTTCACCGAGTCGCAGCTGCTCGGCCGGGCCGAGCGGGCGCTGAGCCACATCGCGGCGCTCTCGGGCCTGACGCACGAGAACATGAACCGCGCCGCCGGCTGGCACTTCGTCGATCTAGGGCGGCGGATCGAGCGGGCGATCAACACCTGCGCCTTCACGCTGGCCTTCGGCCACGACGAGGCCGGGGCCGACTGCCTCGGCGTCCTGCTCTCGCTCGCCGATTCGCAGGTCACCTACGGCGCGCGCTACATGCAGGGCGTGGCCCTCGACCCCGTGCGCGACATGGTGCTCCTCGACCCCTACAACCCGCGCTCGGTCGCGTTCCAGGCGGAGGCGATCGGCCGGCACCTGGCCGAGCTGCCGGCGCTCTCGGCCGACGGCATCCCCGAGCCGCATTGCCGGCTGGCCGCGCGGATCGTGGCGACCCTGCGCAGCGGCGAGGCCGCCGACTTCGACGTCGTCGGCCTGGCGCGGATCGAGGACGACCTGGAGCGGCTCGCCGACACCATCGCCGGCCGCTACTTCCCGAACGGGCCGCACGCCCTGCGGCCCGAGAAGCTGGCGGGCCTGGCGTGATCTACACGCTGCGCCACGTCACCACCTACACCTATGCGAAGCCGGTCAGCTTCGCGCGCTGCTCCCTGCGCCTGAAGCCCGCCGACGGCGAGGGCCAGAGCGTGCTCGAGAGCGCGGTGACGATCGACCCGAGCCCGGCGACCGCGGTGATCCGGCGCGACTATTTCGGCATCGAGACCGTCGGCATCACCCTGGACGCGCCGCACACCCGGTTCCGGGTCGAGGCGCTGTCGAAGGTGCGGGTCGAGCGCGGGCCGCTGCCGGCGCCCGAATCCGGCCGCAGCTGGGAGGCGGCGCGGATGGCGGCGATCGCGTCCCGCGATCTCGGGGCCGACGCGCCGGTCCATTTCCTGTTCCCGAGCGCTCGGGTGCCGCTGCTGCCGGCGGTGACCGACTACGCGCGGGCGAGCTTCTCGCCCGGGCGCAGCGCCTACGGCGCCGCCTTCGACCTGATGGCACGCATCCGCGCCGACTTCCGCTTCGACGCGAAGGCCACCGACGTGCACACGCCGCTGGCCGAGGCCTTCGCCCTGCGCGCCGGCGTCTGCCAGGATTTTGCCCACGTGATGATCGCCGGGCTTCGCGGCATCGGGCTGCCCGCGGCCTATGTCAGCGGGTATCTCCGCACGATCCCGCCGGCCGGGCGGCCGCGGCTTCGCGGCGCGGATGCGAGCCACGCCTGGGTCGCGGTCTGGTGCGGCGACGGCTGGCTCGGCCTCGACCCGACCAACGGCATCGGGGTTCGCGACGACCACATCGTCGTCGCCCGCGGGCGCGACTACGGCGACGTCTCGCCCGTCGACGGCATCGTCAGCGGCTCGGGCAAGCAGAAGCTCAAGGTCGAGGTCGACGTCATCCCGCAGGACGAGCAGGACGAGATCGAGGCGCTGGCCCTCGTCGGCTGAGCGCGGTCGCGATCAGCGGCCCGGATCGAGCTGCAGGGTGAAGCGCTGCCGCGGGTCGCGCCGGAACGACAGCAGGTCGGCCATCGCCGCGAGATGCGCGCGCAGCCGCAGGGCCGCGGCGCCGATCCGCGGATGCGTCGACAGGGCCCGCATCCGAGCGG
>NZ_VRUV01000829.1:0-1375 GCF_008039455.1 Methylobacterium sp. WL116 | reverse complement strand
TGGCCGTCGAGGGCGATGCGGAAGCCCGTGCTCGCCAGGACGAGGCCGAGCGGGCCGCCCTTCGCCGCGACGGTGATGCCGCCGGCCGAGACCTCGATCGCCGTGGCGCCGGGCGGGTTGCCGGCGGCGCGGTTGGCGGTGTCGAAGGCGAGCGCGTCCATCGGCCCGGCAGAGGTGATGCCGTAGCGCAGGTATCCGTGGCGCCCGGCATCCTGCAGCGTCACGCTCGGCCCGGCGGCGAGGATCGCGAGGCGCGGGCTCACGGCGCCGGGTCCCCGGCATAGGCTTCGCGCCGGGCCACGACCTCGCCGGCTGCGGCGCGCCGCTCCAGGGCCGAAAAGGTCGCGGCGTCCACCGGCGCGAAGCGGATGCGGTCGCCGGCGGCGACCGGGAAGGTCTCGTCGCGCTCGGGCGCGTAGAGCCGGGCCGGGGTCCGCGCGATGACGTACCAGCCGGTCGGCATCGGCACGGTGCCGATTGCGGCGAGCCCTCCGCCGACGAGGAGCGCGTTGGCCGGATGCGGCGGGCGGGGCTTTGCCCGGCGCGGCACCGCCAGTTCCCTCGGCAGGCCGCCGAGATAGGCGAAGCCCGGCGCGAACCCGTACATGTAGACCCGGTAGGTCGCCCCCGCATGCAGGCCTGCCACCCGCGCCGCGGAAAGGCCGGTGCGCTCGGCGATGGCGGCGACGTCCTCGCCGCAGGGCTCGCCCGCGCTGGTCTCGGCATAGCAGCAGGGCAGCGTCCAGAGCGTCGGCGCGGC
Source organism: Methylobacterium sp. WL116 (assembly GCF_008039455.1). Classification (NCBI taxonomy): domain Bacteria; kingdom Pseudomonadati; phylum Pseudomonadota; class Alphaproteobacteria; order Hyphomicrobiales; family Methylobacteriaceae; genus Methylobacterium; species Methylobacterium sp. WL116. Next base: position 615 of record NZ_VRUV01000829.1, on the reverse strand, counting down.
CCGGCCCGCACCGGCAGCGTCCGCGAGCGCGACGACCCGCGCGGCAAGCGCCGCGCGATCGAGCACGAGCGGATCGTAGTGCATCATCAGCGAGCGGTAGGTCGGCACGGTCTCGTGGAGGCCGGCGGGCGGGTCGGCGCGCAGGGCGTCGTCGAGCGCCAGCACCCGGTCGTTGATCGCCGGATCGACCGCGCTGCCGAACTCGGCGACGAGCGCCGCCTCCCCGGCATCGAGCAGGCGCGGAGGCGGTCCCACCTCTTCAGGCCCGGAACGGGGCGAGGCGGATGCCGGCGCCCTCGAGCCGGTCGCGCACCGCCCGGGCGGTGGCGACCGCGTGCGCGGAATCGCCGTGGACGCAGACCGAGCGGATTGGCGTCGGCAGGCGGGTGCCCTGCGCGGTGACGATCGCGCCGGCCTCTACCATGGCGAGGACGCGGCCGGCGGCCTCCTCCGCGCCGTCGATCATCGCCCCGGGCCGGCCGCGGGCGATCAGCTGGCCGTCCTCGGCGTAGCCCCGGTCGGCGAAGATCTCCTGGTGGACCTCGAGGCCCGCCGCCTCGCCGGCCGGCACCTGCGCCGTCAGCGCGATGGCCAGCAGCGCCAGGTCGCGGTCGA
>NZ_VRUV01000828.1:0-1377 GCF_008039455.1 Methylobacterium sp. WL116 | reverse complement strand
CCTCGCGCCCGTGAACGACGTGGCGGCGCTCGCCCGCGCGATCGGCGAGGCACGTGCCATTCCCCGCACCGTCCCGCATGGACGGGTCTCGCGACTGTTCACCCGCGATCTCTGGCTGGAACGCTGCGAAGCCGTGTACGCGCTGGCACGGACGGAGCATGCCGCCCAGAACTGACCTCGTCCACTGCCGTCCGGCTCCGATGCTCACGCGACCGTGAACACAGCATCGCCTCAATCCCAAGCCCAAGAGACTTCGATGGTCCTGCGCGGGCGGCCACCGATCGACCGGATCATGCCGGCGCGGTCGTTTGTTCGGCGGCGACCTGGATTGAATCTCAGGCGGTGGTGATGCTGCTCATCTGGTCCGGCTGGGGCATTTTGGTCCTGCCCGTGGTTTTCGGCACCGCCCTTCTCGTCGGCGCCTCGGGCGGGCTGGCGCTTCGCGCGCTCGGCCATCCGGAGCTGACGTTCCTCGCCGTCAGCCTCGGCCTGCTCGCCGCCGCGGCAGCCAACTGGTTCGTCGGCCGAAACCTCAACGGCACGTCGCCTCGCGAACTCCTCGATCTGGCCACCAACCAGCGCGTGCTGCTGCACAGGGTCCACAAGCTGTTCTGGATCCGGATGGAATACTGGTCCGTTCCCGTGGCGCTCGCCGCCCTTGTGCCGCTCCTGGCCCTGCGCAACCTGTGAGCCGGCCGACGACGCGCGTTGCCGGCGGACCGGACGCGCTTCGGCGCGTCGCGGCTCGGCTTGCCGTCGTGATGGGAACGCCGGCGGCGGCCGAGATGCCGGTCGCCTCCGTCGGGATCGACGGCTTCGACGCGTTCCTCGGGGCCTGCGCGTGGTGTGCTGCGAGCTCCGGCGTGCCGGAATGCCCAAAGCTTCTCCAGAGATAAGGACCGATCTGCGTGGCCAACGGCACCCGCGTATCCGAGCGTTGGTTCAACGCCGCCCTGTGGCTCGTCGCCCTGCTGTTTGCGGGCTTCCTGATCGGCCTGGGCTCGCTCGTGGTCGGCGACCTGCCGCAGGTCGAGCACCGCTACACCGTGGATCAGTTTCTCGACCCGGAGCCGGCGCGCGCCTCGGCCGCCGCCCTCAAGCAGATCCGGCGCGAGCAGGACGACGCGCGGCGGCAGGCGGAGGCGGCGCAACTGGCCCTCGACGCCGCCCGCTCGGCGACCGAGTCGGCGCGCGAGACCTTCGCGAACTGGCTGAAGACCCGCAACGCCACCCAGCGCGTCGACCAGGATCCGGGGCTCGTCGCCCGCACCGAGGGGCTGGATCAGCTCAAGGCGGCCGAGCGCGCCGTCGAGGAGCGGCTCGAAGGCCTGAGCCGCACGGCCTTCGAGCTCGGCGAGCGGGAGGCGGCGCTCTCGG
>NZ_VRUV01000827.1:0-1383 GCF_008039455.1 Methylobacterium sp. WL116 | reverse complement strand
CCGCGGGTGCGGCGCCCCCGGCGGCCGCATCGCCCGCACCGTCGCGACCGGATCGGCGACGAGGTCGTCGAGCGAGACGGAGGCGTCGGCGATGCGGTTGACGAAGGAAGCGTTCGCGCCGTTCTCCAGGAGCCGCCGGACGAGGTAGGCGAGCAGGGTCTCGTGGGTGCCGACGGGGGCGTAGATCCGGCACGGCCGGTCGAGCCCGCCCGGGCCGACCACCGCCGCGTAGAGCGGCTCGCCCATCCCGTGCAGGCACTGGAACTCGTAGTCGCCGGGCCGGAAGTCGGGGCCGGCCATCTCCAGGATGCTGGCCACGGTCTGCGCGTTGTGGGTCGCGAATTGCGGGAACACCGCGTCCGGCGCGGCCAGCAGCATCCGGGCGCAGGCGAGGTAGGACACGTCGGTGTGGGCCTTGCGGGTGAAGACCGGGAAGTCGGAGAGCCCCTCGACCTGCGCCCGCTTGATCTCGCCGTCCCAGTAGGCGCCCTTCACCAGCCGGACCATCAGGCGGCGGCCGCTCCGGCGGGCGAGGTCGACGAGCCAGTCGACGACGAAGGGGCAGCGCCGGCCGTAGGCCTGGATCACGAAGCCGAGCCCGTCCCAGGCCGCGAGGTCCGGGTCGGTGGCCAGCGCCTCGAGGATGTCGAGGGAGAGGTCGAGCCGGTCGGCCTCCTCGGCGTCGATGTTCAGGCCGATGCCGTACCCCCTGGCCAGCACGGCCAGCGCCTTCGCCCGGGGGATCAGCTCCGCGAGCACGCGGGCGCGCTTCGTCCGCGTGTAGCGCGGGTGCAGCGCCGAGAGCTTGATCGAGATGCCCGGCCCCCCGATGACGCCCCGGCCGGCCGATTCCCACCCGATGGCATGGATCGCCGCCGCGTAGGCGGCCTGGTAGCGGGCGGCATCCGCTTCCGTGGCCGCGGCCTCCCCGAGCATGTCGTAGGAATAGGCGAACCCCTTCGCCTCGTTGGGGCGCGCCCGGCGCAGGGCCTCGGCGATGGTCTCGCCCATCACGAACTGCTCGCCCATCAACCGCATGGCGAGGTTCACGCCCCGGCGGATCAACGGCTCCCCGCCCCGCCCGATCAGGCGCGTCAGGGCCGCGGACAGGCCGTGCTCGCGCGTCGTCGCGGTGAGCTTGCCGGTCACCAGCAGGCCCCAGGTCGCCGCGTTGACGAACGGCGAGGGGCTGTGGCCGAGATGGGCCCGCCAGTCGCCGGGGGCGATCTTGTCGCGGATCAGCGCGTCGCGGGTCGCCGCGTCCGGGATGCGCAGCAGGGCCTCGGCGAGACACATCAGGGCGACGCCCTCCTGGCTCGACAGGTCGTATTCGTGGATCAGGCCCTCGACGCCGCCCCGCTTCGCCGTCCGCCGCAGGCCCGC
>NZ_VRUV01000826.1:0-1336 GCF_008039455.1 Methylobacterium sp. WL116 | reverse complement strand
CCGGTGTCGTGGGCTCGGTGATGTGTTTAAGTGTCTGGGGGGTGTGGGGTCGCGCCGCCCGGTCGGGCATCCGTCGGGGACGGATGCCGCGACGCCTCAGCCCTGGCGGGCCTTGAAGCGCTTCTGGGTCTTGTTGATGACGTAGACCCGGCCCTTGCGGCGCACGAGCTGGTTGTCGCGGTGGCGGCCACGGAGCGACTTGAGGGAGTTGCGAATCTTCATCGGTCTTGCACGCGGCGCGGGTCGGACCGGCCGTCCATCGAAAGGGTGTCGGGATCGCACGCCCTCGCGGGCGCACGGCGATGGCGGCGGACGCATCGCGGAAAGAGCGGGCCCCATATCAGGATTCGGCCGCACGAGGCAAGGCACCGCAGCGAAGCATCGCGCAGGGCCGTGCCCGCGTGCCTACTTCTCGCGCCAGGCTTTGGCGACCTGGTCGGCGAGCGGCTTCATCAGGTAGCTCATCACGGAGCGCTCGCCGATCTGGAGGAAGGCCTCGACCGGCATGCCGGGCACGAGCTGGACCTCGCCCAGGCGCTCGCGCTGGGTCTCGGGCACGCGGATGCGGGCGGTGTAGTAGCTCTGGCCGGTCTTGGGATCGGTCGAGACGTCGGCCGAGACGCGGCTCACCGTGCCGTCGATCTCGGGCGTGGTGCGGCTGTTGAAGGCGGAGAACCGCAGCACCGCACGCTGCTCGCGGCGCACGCTGTCGATGTCCTGGGGCGGGATCTTGACCTCGACGGCGAGCTGGTCGGCCGTGGGCACGATCAGCATCGCCGGCTCGGACGGCGTCACCAGCCCGCCCACGGTGTGGACCGTCATCTGGTGGACGGTGCCGTCCTGCGGGCTGCGCAGGTCGATGCGCTTGAGCTGGTCCTCGGCCGCGACCCGCTTCTCGCGCAGCTCCGAGCGCTTGCCGCGGATCTCGGCGAGATCCTTGCCGACCTCGGTGCGCATGTCGCCGTCGACCTGCAGGATCTGCAGCTCGGTCTCGGTGATCTTGCCCTTGGCCGAGGCGGTCTGCGCGACGAGCTGGCCGCGCTCGCCCTGGAGCCGGGCGGTCTCGCGCTCGAGCGCCGTGACGCGCGAGAGCGGCACCAGGTTCTTGGCGTAGAGCTCGCGCACCCCCGTCAGCTCGGTGAGGATCAGCGCGATCTCGCGCTCCTTGGCGTTGGCCTGCTGGGTCAGGCCGCCGATCTCCTGGCGCAGCTGCTCGATGCGCTCGGAGAGCTGCGCCTTCTGCCCGGCGCGGCCGGCGCAGACCTTCTTCACCTCGGCCACGTCCTCGGGCCGCTGCACGAAGGACACCGCGATCCAGTCGGCGCCGACGTTGAGG
>NZ_VRUV01000825.1:0-1387 GCF_008039455.1 Methylobacterium sp. WL116 | reverse complement strand
CCCCGCGCCGGCGATCTCGCGGCGCGGGGCGTCGGCGCCTTCGACGCGGCGACCGGCGAACGGCTCTCGGGGGTCGACCTCACGCTGGCGATGCCCTCGCACGTCGCGATCACAGGCATCCGCGGCAGCGGCGCCCGGGTGCTCGCGGCGATCCTCGCGGGCCAGGTCGCGCCGACGGCGGGCAACGTCACCTATGCCGGGCACGATCTCGGCGCGTTCGACGCCGCGGATCGCGCCCGCCGCATCGCGTTCGCCGCCGGCGAGGCGATCCTGGTCGAGGGGACGCTCCGCGCCAACATCCTCTACGGCGCCGATCCCGCGGCCGCTCCCGATCAGCCCGCCTTCGTCGAGATCCTGCGGATCACCGGGCTCGATGCCTTCGCCTATTCCCGCGGCCTCCTCGCCCGGGTCGATCCGGTCGCCGCCCCCGACTTCGCCCGCGCCTTGGTGGCCGCCCGCGTCACGATGCGGACGATGCTGAAGGCGGAAGGGGCGGAGCGCCTGGTTGAGCCGTTCGATCCCGCCCGCTACAACCATCAGGCCACGGTCGGCGAGAACATCCTGTTCGGCGAGCCCGTGGGCCAGACCTTCGCACCCAAGCGCCTCGCTCGCCATCCCTACATGCGCGCCGTGCTGGAGGCGGAAGACCTCGTCCGCCCGCTCACGGAGATCGGCCTTGCGGTCGCGCGCAGCACCGTCGAGATCTTCGCCGATCTGCCCAACGACCATCCGCTGTTCGACGCGTTCTCCCTCTTTCCGGCCGACGAGCGCGGCTACTTCGAGGATCTGGTGGTGCGCCAGCCGGATGCGGTCGCGCTGCGTCGCGGCCCGGCGGGCCAGCGCGACCGCGAGCGGCTCATCGGGTTGGCGCTGCGCTACAGCGAAACCCGCCACCGCTTTGGGCTGATCGACGCCGCGTTCGAGGAGCGGCTCGTCGCCGCCCGCCACTCCTTCGCGCGGATGCTGCCGGCTCACCTCGCCGCCGCGGTCGAGTTCCACGATCCCACGCGGATCAACCCGGCGGCCAGCGTCGAGGAGAACCTGCTGTTCGGCCGCGTCAGCCTCGGAGAGGCCGGGGCGGAGCCGCGGGTGCGGGCGATCGTCCGGCGTGTGCTGACCGAGGAGGGCCTGGAAGCCTCGGTCTATCGGCTCGGCCTCGACAGCCGGGTCGAGCCCGGAAGCGCGGGCACCGGCTCGGTGCTCGGCGAGGGCGCGATCCCGGTCGAGACCCGGATCGCGATCGACCTCGCCCGCTGCCTGATCCGCCAGCCCGACATCGTGGTCGTCGCGATCCTGCTCGACGAGCGCAAGCCCGCCGAGCACCGAGCCGGTGCCCGCGCTTCCGGGCTCGACCCGGCTGTCGAGGCCGAGCCGATAGACCGAGGCT
>NZ_VRUV01000824.1:0-1392 GCF_008039455.1 Methylobacterium sp. WL116 | reverse complement strand
GCGATGCGCGCCGCCCGCAGCGTCGCCGCCGACCTCGGCCAGTTCGGGCGCGGCACCCGGCAGGTTCTCGGCATCCTGGCCGAGGTCCCGGAGATCCAGGGCAAGGACCCCGAAACCTGCACGGCCTATCTCAGGACCCTGCTCGGGAAGGTCCCGGGCGCGTTCTTCTTCGGGGTGGCGGATGCCGACGGCACCGTCGTCTGCAACACCCTCGGCTCCCCGCGCGGCGCCTACACCCTGGCCGACCGCGGCTACTTCCGGGACGCGATGCGCACGGGCGGCTTCGCGGTCGGCGGCTTCGTGACGGGGCGGATCACCCGCAAGCCGACCTGGCAGTTCGCCCAGGCCATCCCGGGAGCCGGCGGCCGGCCGACCGGCGTCGTGGTGGCCAGCATCGACCTGGACCACCTGGCCGGACACCAGGCCCGGGCCGGGCTGCCTCCCGACGCCGCGCTGATCGTCGCGGATCGGGACGGCGTCATCCTGCTCCGCCTGCCCGACCACGCCGCATGGGTCGGCAAGCCGCTGCCGCAGCCGTTCTGGTCGGCGCTCTCGGAGAACCGCGGCAAGGTGATCGACTTGGCGGGCCTGCGCGGGACGATGCGGATCACCGGAATCGCGGCCGTCACGCCGGACGACCTCGAAGGCGTGACCGTCGCCGTCGGCCTTTCGCCCGCGGCCGCCTTCGCCGACATCGACGCGGCGACGCAGCGCGGCGTCATCCTCATCGTCCTCGGCGCCCTCGGCGCCCTCGTCGCGGCGCTGCTGGCGGGGCGCGCCTTCATCCGCCGTCCGGTGCGCCGCCTGCTGCAGGCCGCGTCCGCCTGGCGGCTCGGGGACCTCGGCGCGCGGTCGAGCCTGTCCGGTCCGTCCGAGTTCGGGCAGCTCGGCGAGGCGTTCGACGCCATGGCGATCTCGCTGCAGAAGCACGAGGGTGAGCTGCGCTCGGAGATCGCGCGCAGCCATCTCCTGCAGGAACGGCAGACGATGATGCTGCACGAGCTCAACCACCGGGTCCGCAACACCCTGACCACGGTGCAGTCGCTCGCCCGCCAGTCGCGCCGCACCGACGAGACCGGCGAGCGGCTGGAGGGGCGCATCATCGCCCTGTCGAAGACCCACGACCTGCTCTCGCGCGACGACTGGGCGGGCGCCCCGCTCCGGACGGTGCTGGAGAACGAGCTGGCGCCGTTCAGCGAGGGCCAGGCCGACCGCTTCCGGCTCGACGGCCCCGAGGTCGACCTTCCGCCGCGCTACGTGCTGGCGCTCGGCATGGCGCTGCACGAGCTGACCACGAACGCCGCCAAGTACGGCGCCCTGTCCGGCGGGACCGGGCGCGTCGACATCGCGTGGCGGACCGCGACCGCGGAGGGCGGCACGCGCCGGCTCGTG
>NZ_VRUV01000823.1:0-1392 GCF_008039455.1 Methylobacterium sp. WL116 | reverse complement strand
GCCGCCGGGCGCGGCCGCACCGGCGGCGGGTCGGCGATGGTGGCCGAGGCCCCCGAGAAGGAGGTGCGCCGCGTCACCAAGAGCTTCGAGGCGCACGAGATCCGCCCCGACCGCCTCTGGCTCCAGACCCTGCCGGACGACCCCGGCCGCTACCTCAAGCTCCGCCTCAAGGCCGAGCAGGGCCGCCGCATCGAAGCCGGCACCAGCATGCCCGCCGGGAGCAACCCATGGTGAGGTTTTGGAATGCGCCGCGCCGCGTCCCTCACGAGCAGACACTTTCGGGTTCATGGCCTTCGCAAACGCGGTTCTCAGGCCCTCCCCGTCATCCCGGGGCGCCGGAGGCGAGCCCGGGATCCAGAACCGCAGGGCGTTGGTCGTCATGCGCCGTCGGCGGCTCTGGATCCCGGGCTCTGCTGCGCAGCCCCGGGATGACGGGGTGGCGCGGATCCAAGCGCGATCGATACGGCTCCGATGCGAGGCATGAACACCGTGGCCCGCAAAGGGGGGAGGAAAGGGCGGGTCGCATGCGATGGACCGTCCTGTTCGCCGCCCTCCTCCTGGCCCAGCCCGCCCGCGCCGAGGTCGAGCCGGGCGACCTCACCCTCACGGTCACGCCCGAATTGAACGGCAACGCCGCGCCGTTCGTGCGCGAGATGGTGCTGCTGCGCATCCACGGGGTCTACAAGCAGCAGATCCTGCTCGAGGAGGTGATCCAGCCGACGCTGGCCAACTTCAGCTGGAGCCAGCTCGGCCGCGACCGCTGGAGCAGGACCAAGCTGAAGGACGGCCAGAGCGCCATCGCCTTCGACCGGGTGATCGCGGTGTTCCCGCACCATGCCGGCGACTTCACGATCGAGCCGTTCGACCACCGCCTGACGATCAACGACGACGGCCAGCGCCGGGTGATCGACGTGCGCTCCGGCCCGGTCGCGCTGCCGGTCGCGACCTGGACCAAGGAGGGCGGCGGCCCGGACGCCAAGGAGCCGTGGTGGCTGCCGGCCAAGGACGTGACGATCACCGATTCCTGGTCGCCCGACCCGGAGACGGTGAAGCTCGGCGACACCACCCGGCGCATCGTGACGGTGGAGGCGCAGGGCATGGTCGCCGAGGGGCTGCCGCCGCGCCCGGTGATGCGCACCCGCGGCATCCTCACCTTCGCCGGTCCGGTCACCCGCGAGACCCTGATCACCCCCGCCGGCCCGGTGGCGCGCGCCACCTACCAGTGGGACGTGAAGGCCGGCGTGCCCGAGATCATCCCCCTCGACGCGATCGTCATCCCGTGGTTCGACACGGTGTCGCGCACGATGCGCGAGGCCGAGATCCCCGCCCGCCAGATCGGCGGCGGCCTGCCCGACCGGGAAGGCGACCTCGCCCCCCCGCTCGCCACCGCGC
>NZ_VRUV01000822.1:0-1395 GCF_008039455.1 Methylobacterium sp. WL116 | reverse complement strand
CGAGCGCGCGGATTGCATCGGCCACGCTCTGGCCCTGTGAAATCAGAACGTCCGCCTGACGTAGCTTCGCGACGATCTCCTCGGGCTTCGGGTGCTTTGCCATCTCGTCCGTCCTCCAGGCTCAAAAACCATACCAAAGGGCGGACCACTTCAATGGGGGCTGACCAATCATCTGCAGGCGGAAATCCACGTCCGGGTCGCCCGTATAGGGTACGGCCATGTTCTTCATCATCTGCTGATGCGACGCCTTGAACTCGCGCGTTGCAGGTGTGTCGGCGCTATCCTTCGAAGAATGACCCATGTGCATGTGATCGTGACCCTGGGCCATCGCGTTTCCAGCTAGTGCCACCGCGAACGCTGCCACCAACAGTCCGGAAGCGTGTCGCATGTTGTTCTCCTACCCTAACATCATCCTGATGGAGACCAGCCCTAAACGTTCCAACAGTGGGAAGGTCAAGGCGAGCGGAAGTCGGATCGGTGCGGGTGATGCCATGGGTCTCGCCGGAGGTGAGCCGGCGGGGATAGGGGCACGAGCGGGCGGCGCAACCCGGCTGTCGGCCACCGCCGGCGTCCTACCGGCTACCCGCGATCCCCGCCTCCCAGCACGGCCAAGAGTTCCCGCCCGGTGTGGGTGATGAACCATGCATGCTCTAGCGGCTTCGCGCCTGGCCACCGAGCGGGTCGTTCCTCGACATAGCCGAGATCAGCAAGAGTGTGCATCGCCTCCGGATGGGCCGTGAGACGCATCCCTTGCGGGTAGAGGGCAACGGCTCGAAGGGCTTCGAGTGCTCGGCCGCCGGCGGACGAGTTGCCGTGTCCGCCACTCACTGGATCGTCACCGACCCGGGGACAAGGCTCAGCAGCGTGGCAAGCTTCATTAGACCCGCATCGGTCATCTCCTCGCCATTCACGAGCCACAGGCTGAGGTCGTCGCCGGTTGGCTCGACATACAGGCCGCGCGCGCGGAGAGCTTCGACGGCTTCGTGGAAGGGGTCGTCGCTCACGGCGCCACCAGCCGCGCCTTCGGGTTGAGCCGGTCTCGCATCTCTTTGCCGGTCTTGAAGACCAGCTTCGACTTCGCCTGGACCGAGACGAGCGCACCGGATCTCGGGTTGCGGCCCATCCTTGCCTGCTGCTCAACGATGGTGAGAGACCCGAACCCGCGCAACTCAACCCGATCGCCGGCCACGATGGCGTCCGCGATCCGGCCTATGATGGCATCGACCACGGCCTCGCAGTCCTTCGCGTAGAGTTGCGGGTTCGCAGCAGCGAGGCGCTGGACCAGTTCGGATCGGATCATGCCGGTGCGGCCGCCCTCGCTACCATGCCGTCAGCGCGGCTTCGCCGGTCCGGCCGATCCCCACCCGTGGGCCTGGATCGCCTTGGTCAGCTTGC
>NZ_VRUV01000821.1:0-1395 GCF_008039455.1 Methylobacterium sp. WL116 | reverse complement strand
GGGTGGGGCGGGGGGCGGGACGACGCATGGGACTGAAGGGCCTTGCCAGGATGCGGACAGCAGGGGACGATCGCTGCGAAAACGGCTTCGCGACGTTGTTTGGAATGATGCTAAACTGATGTTATTACTAGGTTTTCGGGGTCTTCGTTACGGCCGGGCCGGATCGCGCACAAGGCCTCGGCGGACGGATGCGCCCGCCCTGTGGCCTGCAAGCCACGGTTGATACCGCCATCCCGGCCACGGCGCTCCGCGTGCCCTGCCCTGCTCTTCTCTGCCCGGGCGGCCTCAGCGCGGGCGCGCGGCGATCCAGCCGATCAGCGCGTCGGCGACCTGGTCGCTGTTCTTTTCCAGCATCATCATGTGGCCGTTGCCGCGCAGGCCCTGGTCGACGAGCTTGAGGCTGTCGGGCCTGGCACCGGCCTGGGCGAGGAAGGCGGTGGTGCAGTCGTCGACCGGGGTGCGGAACGAGGCTTCGGCGGTCACGATCACCGCCGGCACGCGGGCGAGGTTCGGGAGCCGGCGCACCGGCTCGCCCTGGAGCCAGCAGCGGATCCGCCCCTCGGCCGCCGGGGCCTTGGCCTGCATCACCACGAGATCCTCGGGCGACGTCACCGGCGGGTCGAAGGTCAGCGGCACGCGGGTGATGCCGTAGGCGCGGGCGCGCCCGTCGCCCGCCTTCTCGTAGAAGTCCTTGCCGCCGCGCAGGCGCACGTCGAAGAAGGGCGGCCCGTTCGGCTCGATCGCGACGTGGGCCTTCACGAGGTCGGGCCGCGCATCCGAGACCGCCCAGCCGAACAGCCCGGCCTGCCCGTGGGTGACCAGCACCGCCGGCCCGATCTTGTCCAGCAGCGCGATCAGCGCCGGGTCGACCAGCTCCTCGGTCTGCTGCGCGCCGGCGAGGTAGGGCACCTGGCTGGCGAAGAACTGGTCGAAGGCGGCGTTCCCCTGCACGCCGGGGCCGCCCGGCCACTGGGTGTGGAGCTTGGCCTGCGGGAACAGGTCGTAGAGCTCCTGGGCGGTGTAGGTCTCCTCCAGGGCGCGGGTCGAGAACCGGGCGTAGGGCCCGTAGACTTCCGGGTTGGTGCCGGACCGGCCGCGGCCGACCTGGTCGACGATGTAGACCGCGAACCCCTTCTCGACGAAGCGCTGGGCCCAGCCGGGCCGGCCGTCCGGCGTCCCGAGGAAGTTGACCCCGGTCTGCGAGATGCCGTGGACCATCACCACCGGCCAGGGCTGCGTGACTGTGGCCGGCCGCCGCGACTGCACGAACATCTGGCCGACCATCACGGTCTTGTCGGCGACGCGCTCGTAGCGGCCGCCGATGTAGAAGTAGCTCGCCACCGTCAGGGGGCCCTGGGCGGGGGCGTCCGCGGCGGCGGACGGCCCGGGCTGCAC
>NZ_VRUV01000820.1:0-1398 GCF_008039455.1 Methylobacterium sp. WL116 | reverse complement strand
GCCAACCTGCAGACCGGGTTCGGCCCGTTCCTGGCGGTGTACTTCACCCAGTCGAAATGGACCCAGTCCGACATCGGATTCGCGCTCACCGTCGGCAGCCTGGTCAGCCTGCTCGGCCAGGTCCCCGGCGGCGCCTTCGTCGACGCGATGCGCTCGAAGCGGTTCGCGGCCGGCGTGTCGGTCGCCGCGATCTCGGCGAGCGCGCTGGCGCTGGCGCTGTGGCCGAACTTCCTCATCGTCCTGCTCGCGATGGCGGTGCATTCGGCCGCGAGCTGCATCCTGACGCCGGCGATCGCCGCGATCAGCATCGGCCTCGTCGGCCATGCCCGCGCCGGCGAGCGCCTCGGGCGCAACGCCAGCTTCCAGGCGATGGGCAACGCGGTCGCCGCCGCCGGCATGGGCGCCTGCGGCTACTACCTGTCGAACGACGCGGTGTTCTACCTCACCGCCGCCCTGGTGGTGCCGACGATCATGGCGCTCTCGGCGATCCGCGCCGAGGAGATCGATGCCGGCGTGCGGACGCAGGAGGCCGAGCCCCGCAGCGGCGACGCGGCGGCGGGCGGCGTGAAGGCCCTGCTGACCAACCGCTCGCTCCTCAGATTGGCGGCCTGCATGACGCTGTTCTTCCTGGCCAACGCCGCGATGCTGCCGCTCGTCGGCAGCGTCCTGACGCTGCGGGCGAGCGAGACCGCGACGGCGCTCGTCGCCGCCTGCATCATGGTCCCGCAGGCGGTGCTGGCGGTGCTGGCCCCCGCCGTCGGCCGGGCGGCGGAGCGCTTCGGCCGCTATCCGGTGCTGCTGGCGGGGTTCGCCGCGCTGCCGATCCGCGGCCTGCTCTTCGCCTACACCGACAACCCCTACATGCTGGTCTCGATCCAAGTCTTCGACGGCATCTCGGCCGCGGTGCTCGGGGTGATGGTGCCCCTCGTCGTCTCCGACCTCACCCGCGGCACCGGCCGGTTCAACCTCGCGCTCGGCGCGGTCGGCACCGCCATGGGGATCGGGGCCGCGCTCTCGACCTCGCTCGCCGGAATCCTGGCCGACCGGCTCGGCAGCCACACCGCCTTCCTCGGGCTGGCGCTCGTCGGGGCCGGCGCCTTCGCCCTCGTCGCGCTGATCATGCCCGAGACCCGGCGCGGGGCGGCACGATGAGGATTCTCGCGGCCTGCACGGGGCGGTCCGGCACCGGAATCGCATACCGGTCAAACGGCGTTCAGCTTCGTGCGATAAAAGCGCGGCGCAGGAACGGGCTCACGCAACGGTTGACGAGGCTGTTGCGTTGCCCCGCCGGCGCTTATTTTTATCCGCGTCCCGTCGTAGTGCCATCCGCCAACGCATTCCTCGTGTCGACCGCCCCGTGCAGGCCGCGAGAATCCTCATCGTGCCGCCCCGCGCCGG
>NZ_VRUV01000081.1:0-13115 GCF_008039455.1 Methylobacterium sp. WL116 | reverse complement strand
TCTGGGCCGTGGCCTGGGCGGTGGCGATCACCTCGCCGGCCCGCTTCGTGATCTGCGCGCCCGAATGGGTGATCTCGTCCACCGTCGCCGCCGTCTCCTGCACCGCCGCGAACTGCTCCTCCACCGACGCCGCCTGCTCCTGCGCCGAAGCACGGATCTCGGCCGCCGCCGCGTTCAGGTCCGAGGTGGCGGTACGGTTGGTGCGAGCGAGGTCGGCCAGCCCCGCTACCATCGCATTAAGGGTACGCTTCAAGCGACCGATCTCGTTGTGGCCGCCTTCCCCGAGTGTACCTGTCAGGTCGCCCTCGCCAACATGCTCGACGAAGGTCATTACCCGCCCGAGCGGCCGGACGATCAGCCGGTTGATGGCGATCCCGATCCCGATGCAGATCAGGAGCGTCAGCAGGGTCCCGCCCCAGAGCGCAAGGCTCTCGTTGCGCTCGGCCTGCGTGACGCGAGCGGCCTGTGCCGCACGAGTCTGTTCTTCCAGATTGTCGATGGCGATGAGCTTGCTGCGCAGGGTGTCGTAGAACTGCTTGCCCCTGCCTTCGGCCTCGATACGCACCCCATCCGGTCGCGTCTTCGGATCCGCGGCCTGACGTATCGCGGTTTCGCCGATGTCGGTTTGCCAAGCGCGCGCTGCCGTCACGGCATCGGCAAACAGACGCGAACGCTCGGCATCGTTGCCGATCAAGGTGCTCAAATGTATGATCGTCTGGTCCAGGGCCGGCCGCCCCGCGCGGTAGGGCTCCAGGCTGCTCTCGCGCCCGGTGATCAGATAGCCGCGTAGGCCAGTCTCCTGGTTCAGCATGGCGGTGCGGAAGGCATCGAGCCCCCGAACCACTTGGGTCGAGCGGGCGAGGGCGTCGGTCGCATCCTGCAAGTGGTTGCGTGTGGCTAAGATCGCCCCGCTGCTGAGGACCGACACCAGCGCGATGACGCCGATCGCACCTCCAAGCGTGCGGTTGAGGCCAAACGTGTTCGGCATGTTCGAGCGTTCCTACGCAGACCTACGACACCATGTGGCAACCGCCATCGCTGGCCCAGTCAGCTAAATTAGATTTCAAATCAAGCTGGTATTGGTTCCATACGCCAATGGCGGCAATCTGAACGTCAGCAGGGATAGGCTGCAATAGGCCGCCGCCTGCGACCGGCGCATGAGCCGCGGCCAGTTGGGGAGGGGTTCGCGTTGACGCGCCATCGCCTTGGCCGAACATGAGGCAGATCCGGTCACGCGGCCTCAACCTTGGATCAGAAGTTGCCGATGATGACGGACAGCCTTGGCTACGACCATCCCTACACCCTGCCCGAGATTGAGCGTGCGCATGAGATAATCGCCCGCGGCGTCGTCCATTACGGCACGGTCTACCTGCCGCTGCTGGATCGGATGGAGCGTGAAGTCGTCCACGCGAGGCGCCAGGTCGAAGGCTCCGCCCGTGCGCAGGCAGTTCTGGACGGGTACGCGATGCGCCGCCTCGGCGAGGCCGCGTCGTCATGAGGAAGCTTCCAGCGTCTCCCTCCATCCGGTTCCGGATCGACCCGGCCTACGTCTGGGCTGACAAGGCCGCGCGCCGTATGGGCCTCACCCCGGATCAGTTCGGGGAGTACCGGCGACGCCTCTACGCCCGCGGGTTTCCCGTGCCGGACGAGACAACCGGCCTGTACGACATCGAGGCGATCGACCGGTGGCGGATGCGTCAGCGCCCCGATCTCTACCCCGAGGTGCAGCCCGGTCTGCCTGCTGTTGGGCCTGCCCCTCGGACAGACTTTAAAGCGCGGTTCGAAGAAGCTCAGAGGGCCAAGAGCATGGGCAAGCGCTTCGCTGACGCCGAACAGACACGGCGTGCAAAACCCTTAGCTAGGAACGGCGGGCACCCTTAATGGCCCCCGCGACAGCCGTCCTTCTGATCCTGGAACCGCATGATCCGGTCCGATCTCGTCCTAACGCCTCGCCACTCTAAACCCGCATCTCCGTGAGCGAAGCTGCGAGAAGCTGGTCGATGCCATTCTGGGCCGCATCTCTGATGCGCTGGTAGCCGGCGATCGGGTGGAAATTCGATGGTTCAGGTTGTTCGCAGTGAAGGAGCAGCCTGCCCGACAGCGGCGCAACCCGAAACGGGGGCCGTGATCGTGGGGTCGGCCAAGACCGTGCTTGTCTCCAAGGCCGGCAAGGAGATGCGGGATCGGGTGACCCCCAAGGTGGCCCTGGGGTGCATAAGGCAGCCGTTCTCAGGCTGAGGCTGAACCAACTTTGGGTGGCGCAATTGACGGGGCATGGGACCCATCGTCGTCATCGCTGCCTCCGCTGGGGGCCTTACCCCAATCAAACAGATCGTGGCCGCGCTACCGGCATCCTGCTCGGCATCTGTTTTCATCGTCTGGCACACCGGCAGCCGTCCCAGCATCCTGCCGGAAATCTTGAACATGACGAGCCGCCTGGTCGTCGGACACGGGGAGGATGGCGAGCTTATCCAGGCTGGCCGCGTCTACGTCGCCCCTCCCGACAAGCACATGCGGTTGGGCTTTGGTTCGATCTGGCTGGATCAGGGGAGCAAGGTGAACTTCACCCGTCCAGCCGCCGATCCCTTGTTCATCTCAGCTGCCGAGGACTACAGCGAGCGCGTCATCGGTATCGTGCTCAGCGGCTACAACGGCGACGGGGCGGATGGTCTCGCCAGGGTTAAGGCTCGCGGTGGTTTGGCTCTCGTCCAGAAGCCCCAGGAGGCCGAGCAGCCCTCGATGCCCTGGGCAGCCCTCATGGCTGATCATCCTGACGCCAGCCTGCCGGTCGCAGAGATTGCCGCTCGCGTGGCTGCGTTGACGCAAGGATGAGCAGCCGTGAATTTGGCCGTTGGTGTGCTACGCTCCGCAGATGAACGCCGACAGCGTCACGCCCTGGTTTGTCGCCGTTGGTGCTTCGGGCGCCGCGGGCCTCACCGATATTAAGGCGCTGCTGCAGGCCTTGCCCCCGGATCTGCCCGCCGCGGTGCTGATCGTGCTCCACCGCTCGTGGGACCACATCAGCCACCTGCGCGAAGTACTGGCTCGGGACTCGAACCTGCCGGTCGTTATCCCGGCACAGGGCGAGCGCATCAAGCCTGGCGTGGTCTATATCGGTGAGCCCGCTGATCATCTCACGCTGGCGGCCAGAAGCTTCGGTGAGAACATCAGCGACCCGGCCCGCCGTTACGGCAATCGGACTGTGGACCTGCTATTCCACTCGGTGGCCGTCCATGGCGGGCATCGCATCATCGCGGTCGTGCTCTCGGGTTCGCTGGACGACGGATCCCGCGGCCTCGCCGCCATCCATGCGGCCGGCGGCCTGACGATGGTGTTGACGCCGGACCACCAGCCGATACCTGGCATGCCGGAAAATGCGATTGCTTATGACGGTCCAATCGACGTGATCGGTAGCCCCTACGACATCGCAGATGCCATCGAGAAAGCGGTCCGACACCAGGGACTGTAGGAGCAGGCCCGTCCCCCGATCTGATCACGGGGTGACGGGTGCGTCGTCCATCTCACCCACGAACCGGTCCTGAGCCCGGTTTAAGGGCAAGATGCCCTCAACCCGTTATCGCGACGTCAACGATCCACCACCGGTTAGTCCCAAGACACGTTACCCGCTTCTTATGCCGCGGGATCGTGTTCGTTTGGGCGTGGTTACCCCTACAGATCACAGCGCGGAGTCGTCGCCATGGCCCAGACCCGGCATCTAAATTTACATTCTGACCCAGTTGAAGAAGGCGCGCAGGCTCGTATCCATGGCAGGCCGAAGGATGCTTGTCCCTATCCTCAAAACAGCGAAGAGCGTGCCTCCTGGATGGAAGGCTACGACGGCACGCCCCGCGATGATGCCCCTAATTGGCATCTGGGATGAGCGCGTTGGCCATTATTAAAAAGCTCGAACAATCATGATATTAGAAGCCCAAGCCGCGCAGCATCCTGATGGGGTGGCAGGCCGAGCGCTCCTAGTGGCTAGATTGAGCCGCTTGTCCCCTTCTGAGTGCAAAGCATTCCATAAGGCAGTTCGTGCCTGCTTCGCATCGCGCGCGCTGGCGGCTGCTAACGAAAATCGAGAAGTCGACCGAGCTTTGGTGTGATGCCACTCGTGTTGGTTAGATTTGGACGGTGACCAGCGATGGACCGCGATCAAGAGCCTGAGGAATGGATCGTCGGTTAAAATGCCTCGTCACCGATATGGGACTGTAAGGCGATGCGACCCGCATAAGTGATTGCCCACTTCCTCGATCCGTCCGCGGAGCTGGCCCCGATCGGCTCGACGAAACCCATCTTCATCAACCCGGGGATTTCCTGATCCCCCTTGGCATAGCGGCGTGGTCCGCGCGCTAGCAGCGTCAGCCGGTAATGCTGGCTCGGCCGCAGCTTACTCTTCATTCTACCGCCCTCTCACGGCGTCTTCCCCTCCTACAATCTGATGCCCTGCTATGGCTATGCCATCACCTCGGCCGATTGGGCGGAACGCGAGTATCTAGGACGTCCAGGCAATCGTCGAACGAGCCAGCACTGGGCCCCCCCTTGCAGCGGTGTATCCATTGGTCGAGGTCGCGTCAGTCGTACCGCAGCAAGGCGCCGGAGCCGAACCGGATCGGCTCCACGTCGCACTCCCGCTGGAACACGATGCGCGAGAAGCCGCAGTACGATGCAGCCTAAGCCCTAGATGAGAAGCTGTGCTGCAGACAGGACCAAGGTGTGTTCGTTCACTGGCTGTCCGACGGCTGATCAATCTGTTCTCGTATCGATGCCGCTGGAGGCGCAGGCCGATCCTCGGTCCGGCATGGTGCCTTGGATCGATTACCGCTCCACCTTGCGCTGAACGATCATGCCGTACCAGCCCAAGCCGAGGTAGGTCTCGTAACCTGGTGTCCGGTGGAAAGCTGTGACCGTGCCCGTCTGGCTGTCTCTGGTAATTCCGCTGGCCTGACCCTTCGGATCCAGCGGCAGCACTTCACTGAGGACACCCTGACCGTCAGACGCTGCCAGGACACGGCGGTTAGTATCGACGAGCAAGACACGGGTTCGCGCTCGGTCCGCCGGAGCGACACGTACCCCTTCCACGATTGCGCGGGCTTGGGGCTCCCAGTCGAAGTGGATGCCAAGCACGCCAAGCATCGGCCCATTCGCTCGGCCGCCTTCACGCACGCTGGCCGCGTAGGTGGCGACCTGAGCCCCACCAAGCCGGTTCTCACGGCGTACGTTCGCGCTGACGTAGTCGTCACCACTGCGCAGCGCAATGGCGTTCTGAAACCAAGGCTCGCCGGCTACGCTTTGACCGCGCACACCCGGGTAGCGATCGGGTCTGCCATTGGCGATGACGACGCCGTTCCGGTCGCAAAGCCAGAGATCGAGGTAGACGGTATAGGCTGACAGGATAACGCCCAGGCGTTCGCAGGCGTAGGCGGCGGATGCCTCACCCGGGCTTGCCGCGCAATCGACGACGGCGGCATCCGTCGCCCACCAGCGCACGTCGCAGGTCCGCTCATAGAGGTTGCGGTCGATTAGTTCGACGGCGTTCAGGGCCAGGTCGGTCAAGCGCTCGGCCTCGGCCTTCTGTGCCATCCCTTCGACGGCCTGCTGCAGCATGCCGATCCGCCCCGACAAGTGAGCCTCGAGTTCACGAGCCACCCCATCGATCTCAGCCCCAATCGACCGAACTTCGTGCGCAACGACGGAAAAGCCCCGTCCTTGTTCACCAGCTCGTGCAGCCTCGATGAGCGCGTTGAGCGCGAGGATCCTGACCTGCGCGGTGATCTGCTGGATCCGACGCGTCTTGTCGCCGGCGATCTGATTGACCTCGGAAGTGAGGCTCGCAATCGCAGCCAATGTGGGATCGACGTTGACCGGAAGGCCACCCGTCGGCGGCGCAGTTCCCACAACTTTAGGATGAGGGTTCATAGGTTTATCAACTCTCAGGGCTGCATTCAAAATGCAGCGCGAAGGTTAATAAGTTCTGGTAATCTCAAATCAGTTCTGAAATCCTCATCACATCGGCGTTACTGAATGACTGGCAGGGAGCAATAGCGATGGATTTGGCTAAGGCCTTGCTCAGGCGCCAAATTTGAGTTTTTACGTCCCCAGAACCGGATACCCCCCCTCATCCGTTCGTAGGGACGAATTCGGGGGCGCCCCATGAAAATGGCCCCGCAAGCTAGCTTCTGCAGGGCCATCGGGTCGTTGGTTCGGTGTTGGCGACGGACCTCAGCAGTCGTTGCTGCCCGGCTTCACCACCTGGCCCTCTGCCGCCTTCTTATCGCCATCGGCAGGCTTGGTGCCGGCGCCGACGTTGTTCAGGGCGCCGACTGTTCCGGGAGACTCCGCTTTGGCGCCAGGGGTCGTCTTGGCGGACGACGTGCCATCAGTCATCGAGCTTTTGTCGGTCGAAGACGACTTGCCTTCCATATTGGTGGTCGTTCCCACCGAGCACGGGGCGGCGTAGGAGGCGCCGGCCGTCAGCATTAGGATGGCGGCTGCGCCTGAAAGAGTTGCAAGCTTGGTCATGTTTCCTCCGGACTGTATTGTCGGAAGGAAACCAATTTCGGCACGATGGTTCCGACCCTGCGCCACTAAGGCCTTTGCCGTCCCTGGAAGGGTCGAAGCAGCCAAGCCATGCCCTTCGCCTCAGCCTGCTCAACCGCGTCCGTTTCTGCCATCCGACCTGTCTCCGTGCCGATCTCATAGACGATCTGCGTCAGCAGGGGTGGGAGTGGAACGCTGTACTCACCGAGCAGCAGGGCAGCATCCATGAGCGCTCGGATGTGCTGATCGGGAACCGGCCGGCTCATGATCTGCGCATCCAGCACCTGATCGGCGAGGAGGCCGGCGAGGCCTGAGACTTCGGACAGGCGGTCAGGCGCGGCGGTCAGGCCTTCCGCTCCCGGAACCGGATGCCAGCCCCTCCGCCGTTCTCAGGGATGAATTCGAGTCCTGCGCGCTCGAAGGCAGCAATCAGCAGCTGCATGTTCGCTCCCATCAGCCGCCCGGCCTCTGGCTTGAGTTCGAAGGCTGAGATCGTGGGTTTTGGGACGCCCGACGCCTCTGCGAGTTCCTGTTGCTGCCATCCGACCATTGCACGCGCCGCGCGGACTAAGCGGGGCGTCAAACGGATAGCGGTTACGGACATGCGACTCTCTGCGACACAGGAAAAATGGGGGCGCAAGCGAGAAAAAACGATAACCCGGTTATAGGGCTATTGACCTGAACGTAGTGCGATCCCTATAACTGAGACATAGCAAATCGCATCGGATTTGGCCATGTCCCTCTCCTCGCACCTTACGTACATTGACCGCAGTGAGGCGCACCGCGCCCGCGTCCGGGCTGGCCTCCGCGCTCCGACCCCGACCTACAATCCCCGTATCGTCTCGTGGGGCGGCACGCTGGGGCAGCGATGGAACGCGACCATCAAGGCGGTTGGTACGTCGATCCCCGAAGGCACTGTCGTCCTCGCGGTTCGCCTGAACGAGCACGGCCAGCGCAACGTCGTCCTGGTCGAACCCTACGAGGGCGATCGGGCTGCGTTCGCGAGCTTCCCCCGCCTGGCTCAGGTGCTCGGCGCCACCGAGATCCAGATCTGCGCCGCGGGCGGCACGGTGCTGGAGCGCAACCGGATCGCCGGAGAACTGGCGTGGCATGCCCGTCTCAACCGCGCCGCCCTGCTCGCTCGCCCCCTCGTCGTCGCCGGCACCTTCGACCGCTCCGCGATCATGACGACCGCCTGTGCTGCCGCGAAGGCCCGCCAGGCTCTCACGGGCGAGACCTGGGGCGCCTGCCTCTCCGCTGCCCTCAAGGGCGTCTGGTCGATGGCGAAGGCTGCGCGCCTCGCCTCCGCGAACTGAGGGCCGGACCGATGCGGATCACGCGCCAATCCATGATCTCGGGCGAGACCAACACGCTCGACCTCCCCGTCACCTACGAACAGTTTGCAGCTTGGCAGGGTGGCGAGCCCATCCAGCGGGTGTTCCGTCACCTGCCGCCGTGGGATCGCGAGTTCATCAAGACCGGGATCACCCGCGCCGAGTGGGACGTGATGTTCCCGCCCGAGGAGGAAGCGTAGCCATGGCGATGCTCTCCGTGGCCTCGGGCCACCTGTCCCGCCGCACCGTCCTCGGCGCCTTCCTCGTCGTCGTTGCCTCGCGGATATCTGCCACGGCCTCTGACGGCATCCTGCCCGCGATCCGCTGGGCCGAGACTGCCGATGCCGCCTACCTTGCCTCGGGCCGCATCGCCGTAGACCTAGCTGCCGCCGGACGCCCTATGCCGGCCGGGTGGACCGCTTACCGCGCCTCGCTCGCCCGTGTGCGTCGGGTCGCCCGCCTCGACCTCTACGCCCTGACGCCGACCACGCCAGAGTCTGCCGAGGCGCTGGCCGCCTACCACACCGCGCGTGGTGAGCGGGCGGGCAGCTCCGGCGCCCGCCGAGCTGCCCGCCGCCGGCTGCGCAAGGTGTTCGCCCGGCCGGGCGCCGTGCTCCCGCCCCGGCCGACCTAGTCGGCACCGCCCTCCCCTTCGCCTTCCCTGCCTGCCTGCCTTCACGAGCCCTCCGGAGCCCGAACGATGTTGCACGTCCGTACCCTCGCCCTCGACCCCGCCGCCGACCCAATCTACGGGGCCATCGCCCGCCACCGCACCGCCTACGACGCCTTTCAGGTCGCCCCCGAGGGCGAGGCGTCCGTGATCGCCAACGACGACTACGAAGCTGCAACCGACGCCTTGGTGACGACGCCATGCACGTCTCGGTTCGGGGCGCTGGCCCTGCTCGGACACCTGCGCTGGTGGCTCCGCGAGGAAGCCGAGTTCTCGGCAGCCCATCAGCCCGGCTACGGCATCGCGCAGGCCCGCGTCGCCGACCTCACGCTGTTCCTCGGTACCAACCTGCCGCCGGTCACGATCCCGCACGCCTTTCCCTCGGGGCGCCTGCCGCCTGCCCCGGCCCGCCTCCTGCCGGGCGTCGATCGCTACAGCCAGAGCGCGGCGCTCGCCCTGCCGAACGAACCCGTACCCAGCGAGTGCGCCCCATGGGAGGCCGTCGCCGCGGTTCGTCCTGACACCGCCTTCGTCCGCTCCCTCCGCTTCATGGATGCCAGCGCCGAGCTGCTGGCTGCCTTCGTCATCATCGGCGGCGGCTGCGTCCTGACGGGCTTCGCCTCGCTGCTCTGAACCCTTCCTGCCCCTCGCCCTGGGCCGGATGGCTCACGGGCTCCCTCCTCGGAGATCCCGATATGCGCAACCCCTTGAAGCGTCACCCCAGCACCGAACCAAAGCCGACCCTGCGCGAGCGGTTCGCGGCGACGAAAGCCAAGGCCGGTATAGCGTTGCGGCGCACGAGGCCGCAGCCGGAGGCCGATACTGGCCCCGATCTCAACGACCGGACCGCCTTGGTCTGCTACTCGACATGGCTGGGAATTGAGCAGCGTCGGGTCTGCCTCGAACTCTACCCCCATCTCGGCCCCAAGGGGACGGCCTTCTCGGTCGGCTTCAACGCGGGCGAGGAATGGCACTTCAACGGCAGCAACCGGACCGGCGGCCTGAAAGACCGTGGCCCCGTTCTGCACCGCGCCGTGCGCCTTCTGGACACCCTCGGGGTCGATTGGCGCGGCGACATCGCCAGGGGACGGGGGCCTGACGATATCGCCAGAAATCTCACGACAGATACCGGCGAGCGGCCCCCCATGCCCCGCGGCTGGCCTGCGACGGACGCTGCGTTGGTCACTGCCGCAGGCGATGCCGAACGGATGGAGGCAGCAATCCTCGCCCTCGTCACGGGGGACGATCGCGACATGGACGAGATCCCCGGCTACTCCGAATTGGATGAGGCTCGCGACGAAGCGCAAGCGACGTTGGTGCGAGAGCGTGCCACGAGCTTAGCGGGGCTCCGGGCCAAGGCCAGCGGCTTCGACCTGCCGAGCCAGAAAGCTCATGACCGCTGGCTGGCGAAGCTCGGTGCGTCCATCGCTCGCGATCTCCTTCACGGCACGAACCGTCTCGTCGAGCCCATGCCGGACCCGGTGTTCGAGGCGATCGAGGTGACCAAGCGGCTGTCTGCGGCCCGTAGCGCCGCCCTGCACCTCGACCAGCTTTCCGGCAACATCGATCCACCGGAGCAGGCTGAGACCCGCGAAGCCTTCTTCGCGCATGTCGATGACGTGCTTCTCGTGACCGTGCCGAGGACGGCCGCCGGGTGCGCGGCCCTGTGCCGGTACGCCCTCGCCTACCACGAGGAACACGGCTGCGCCTTGGACGAGTCTTGGGACAACAACCACCACTTCCGCATCCTGGATCTGATCGCCCGTTCGCCGCGGCTCTGACGCCACCCGCTGCGGCGGGGCCGACCCGCCGCGCGCCCTTTCATCCCGAGGATCATAGGAGCACGCGCGTGCCCTCTCTCAAGCTGTCCAATCCCTTCCGCCGGGGCGCTGATCGCCCCTCCCTCAGAGACCGCGCCGTGGCCCTCAAGGCTACCGCCGCCCGCGTGATGGGCGAGGCCAAGCCGCACAGGTCGGCCAAGGCCGCGGATGACGCCGTGCTCGTTGCGCTCGGACGTGAGTTCGAGACTGCAGTGACCGAGGCCGCAGCAGCGGAAAAGGCGTGCGACGAGGCGGCGGCCCGTGCCGGGCCCTTCCCCCTGCCGTCCGCCTGCCTGGTCTTTCGTGAGACCGACTACCCCTTCGGGCTTCGCCGCATGAGCTGCCATCCCTCCGCCCTCGAAGGGTTGCCGATCACGCAGGGGGACATCGACTGGATGCGGCGCGAACCTCGGCAGCGTCAGGTTCTCCGCGAGGCCCGGCCGGGCGAGCACGGATGGCGCGACTATGGTGGCAAGGTGCCGGAGATGCAGCCGTGGCCGGAGGCACAGGCGCGTGCCGACGAGATCCTTGCGGCTTGGAACGCATGGCAGGCGGCGCAGATCGCGCATGACGCCGAGCATGGTGTGATCGATGCCGAGGCTCGCAGCGAAGCCGCACACGCCAAGCTCGGGGATTTGCTCGACCAGATGACGGCTCTACCGGCACGCACGGCGGAGGGGCTTTGCGTCAAGCTTCGGACGATACGGTTCGGGGTGGAGTGCATGGGCGACCACCAGACCGGCCGCTTCCTGCGGGCGTTGGTTCAGGATGCCGCCGACATTCAGGCCCAGCCTCTCAGCCAAACACCGTCGCACATGGCGTTGGTCAGTGCCCCCTCGCCTTCCGAACTCAACGCTGCGACCAAGGCCTGATCGATGGGTGATGTCCCGACCTTCCGGCCGCGCGCCGTGGCACCGCACGTCCCGGCGCCCCCATCACTGGCCGAAACCCGGCGCATGATCGAGGAAGCGGCACAGAGCGCTCTCGACACCGCGGACAGCCTGCTCGCGATCCTCGACCGGATGGACGGTGATGCTGATGCCGAGGACGGCGGGGATGCGGAACCCGCCCTCGCCGCCCTTGAGGACCATCACGGCAGCCAGATCGTGTGGCTGCGCAATAATGATAGTGGCCGAGAGGCGGGGCCGCCTGAGCTAGTGCTACCGGTCGAGGCGGTCGAGCAGGCGGTGATCCCATTCACGCCCCTGCCCTGGGGCGGCAACGGCAATGTTATCTCGGCGGCTGGCGTGGCGCTGCTCGACATGGTGGCAAGGCGGTGAGCCTCGCGCCAAGCTATCTTATCAGCATAGGCGCCAGGGTAAACGCCGCTGACGTGTTGAATAACGTCCGTTTCGGCCCAACCGTTTCCTAAAGGGAGCTGCTAGGCTGAGAGGTGGCATAAGCGCCTCAAGAACCACGTTAGCCGCCAGGTAGATTTTGGCGCATTTGGACTGTGTCTTGGATAAGGCTGCTTCATCGTGCTCACCTCATGCTCTTACGACCCGACGTCGGGCTGACAGGGTAAGGCACAAGAGCGAAAGGCGCAGACGGCTACGAATTATTCCGTTTTGAAGAGTCGCTCCTAGCGATACGCCAAAAACAGCGTTGACCCGATCGTTACGCTTGCGGCGGTTCAGAATAATTCTGAACCGCAGGAGCCTCCGAGACGGTTGGCATGATGCACGACTCTGCGCGCTTGTCGCATTGCCATGTTTGCCTGGCGTGATACGTTCCGTTCCGAAGTTCTGGGGCTTCACAGAAATGACGCGACCTGCCTGGCCAGCCCCCGCTGCGCCGGGCTTTTTTGTGCTCAGTATCCCGACGATGGCACCGCATAGGTGAACTTGAAGACCTCCAGGTCGTTTGCATTCGCAACCCGCGCGAGAGCATCCTGCCCTCGACATGCCGAAAGTACCCCATGAAAAAGCTTTTGATTGCCGGTGTCGTACTGTTCGCGGCTGCGCCGGCCCTTGCTCAGACTGAGGCTCCTCGCCAACCCGGTGCGAGCAGCACGGTCATTCAGAACCAGCCGAACACCACGGGCAATGACGGCGCCACGTCCGTCTCTCGTGGCGCTACCGGTGCGGAAACGGTAACAAGGGACTCGGCGGCTGGTGGCAATGCCGGAAAGCCAGAGCAAGCTGTCCCGAACGGCAGCGCAGGCAGTGGCGGCAGCCAGTAAGCATTGATCCTTGGCGAGTGAACCTTCTGTGGTGAGACCGCCTTATCCCGCCAGGGAACTCGTCTGATCAGCCCGGCCGGAGAAACCCGCGCCGGGCTTTTTCGTGGCTACGATCAGAACGATCCGCTTCAGCGCGGCGTTGCCGTTGGATCATCGAGGAAACCGATATGGCCCCGCGCATCTATCCAGGCAGTCCCGACAGGCCGGGCCACGGCGCCAACAGCGTCGAGCATCGCATCGGCCAGGACGTGGACGGCGTCGACCAGCTCAGCAGCGTCGTCCTGATGGGCCTCGCGATCGGCGGCGCGGCGCTGGCGCTGATCCTGGTGCACTTCCTGATCGGCTGAGGCGGGTCGGCTCGCGCCTTCTCAACCGGAAGGCGAGGAACGATCGGATCGTGGCCGTGGTTTCACGCCGTGGCACCGACCCGGTGCGGCAGCAAGGACCCGGCACCGATGACCAAGACCCGTCTCACAGCCTCTGCGATCGCGGCCGCGGCCTTCGGCGCCGTCCTGATGTCGGCCGGCGCCGTCTCCGCCGCGACGCCGGCCTACATCAGGACGGCGCCGAAG
>NZ_VRUV01000819.1:0-1402 GCF_008039455.1 Methylobacterium sp. WL116 | reverse complement strand
CCGGGCGCCTGCGCCTCGACCTGGCGGGCGAGGCCGCCCGGATCGAACCGCGGCACGGCCCACAGGAGCAGACGCTGGGCCGCGGCGACTTCGCGGCGATCGAGGAGACGCATCTGCGCCTCACCCTGACGCGGGACGCCCCCGAGCCGCAGCCCGGCCTGTTCGTGACCCTGGCCCGGCGGGCGGCGGAGGGCCCGAACCTCTCGGTGATCCGGACCGGCCAGCGCGGGCGGATCGCCACGAAATTCGGTGCGGTCGAGACGCTGGAGGCGACGCTGTCGGGCGCGGGGCGCCGGATCTGCACCGGCTTCGTCACCCTGGAGGCCCAGCCGGCGCGGATCGACGGCTGGCTCTGTGCGCCCCTCGGGCAGCCGCCCGAGCCGCGCACGCTCGCCTGCACCCTCGACGCGCTCACCCTCGACGCGCGCGCCGACCCGGCCACGAGCGCGGTCTTCGCCGACGCGGAGGGCCGCCGCGACGCCGCCTGCGACCCGATCCGGGCTCTGTCGTCCGGGGAGCCGGAAGGCCGCACCGGCTCGATCGTGCCGCGCCGCACGCCGCCCGCGCGGAAACCGCAGCATCCTTGAGCGAGCCCTTCGCGTGATCGGGGCGGTTAGCCCCTTTGCGCGATTGGGGCGACAATGCGGCAAAACACGCAAGCTGAGCCGTTTTTCCGGAACCGCGGCCGCGCTCGGGCGTCTACCCCGCAACAGGCACCGGATTCTTAATCTCTCGGCGCCATACCCGACTCCGCATTCAAACAAGGTGCGTCATGCGCTCGATCAAGATCGCCCTGCTGGGCGCCCTCGCCGTCACCGGCCTCGGCTTCACCGCGCCGGTCCAGGCCCAGGACGGTTACGCCCCGGGCTACCGCGTCAGCCGTCCGCTGCCGATCCGCATCCGCCCGCGCAGCTGGCTCGATGCCGGCAACGTCGTCGAGCCGGGCAACGGCTCGGTGAGCAACCCGGCCACCAACCCGGTCCTGATCGCGCAGTCGAACCAGCTCAACCCCGTCTACGGCCGCAACGACGGCTACGGCGGCGGCATCCTGCCCGACCCGATCACCAACGGCCCGTTCATCGGCGCCCGCTCGAGCGCCATCCGCAACGTCGACTTCTCGGCGATCGACGCGATCGATCCGACCTCCTACGTCGCGCGCTACGGCAACCCGTACTAAGCCGACACGGGACCTGGTCGATCGGGGCGCGCAGCACGAGCTGCGCGCCCTTTTTCATGCGTGGCGTCCCGCCGCTCAGGCCGCGCGGACGCGCAACTCGGACGCGATCCTGCTCGGGGCCGTCGGCGGGCCGAAGTGGAACGGCGTGGCCTACGAGATCCGCCCCGAGGCCGGCCTGCTGCGGCTGCGCAAGGACCTCGGCCTGTTCGCGAACCTGCGCCCGGC
>NZ_VRUV01000818.1:0-1402 GCF_008039455.1 Methylobacterium sp. WL116 | reverse complement strand
GCCAAGCCCGACGCCGCCCCGAGCGCGGGGCAGATGGCGGCGCGCCAGCGCCAGAAGACCTGCGGCGCGCAGTGGCGGGCGCTAGCCGACGCCGAGAAGGTGTCGCAGGGTCCGAAGTGGCCGCAATACTGGAGCAAGTGCAACAAGCGCCTGAATGGCGAGAAGGCCTGACGGATCGTCCTGCGTTCCGGCGGGTTGTGCGTTCTGGTACTCAAGCGTAACCGAACGCGATGATGACGGAACGACAGGCGCTGCAGCGCACGGTGGCGGTCGCGGCGATCGTTCCGATCGCCGCCGGATTGTATGGCGTGGTCTTCGGCATGAACGGCCTGGAGGCCGGCCTGCCCGACATCTCGGCCGACAGCCATTTCCGCTACCTGTCCGGCCTGCTCACCGGCATCGGCATCCTGTTCCTGACCTGCGTCGCCGGGATCGAGGAGAAGGGCCGGCTTTTCCGGTTCCTCACCCTCGTCGTCGTGCTCGGCGGGCTCGCGCGCCTGCTCGGCCTGTGGCTCACCGGCGTCCCGTCGCTGACGATGCTCGCGGCGCTCGGCATGGAGCTCGGCGTCACGCCGCTGCTCTGCCTGTGGCAGGCGCGGATCGCCGGGCGGGCGCGGGACGCCGCCGCGATCGTGGAGACAGGGGCCGCCCCCGGCACGCCGGCGCGATGAGCGAGGCCGCCACCGAAACCACGCCCTGGCTCGGCCGGATGGTCGACCGGCTCGACGCGATCGTGCCGAAGCCGGCCGCCTGGGCGTTCGCCCTGCGGATCTGGCTGGCGATGATGCTGGCGCTCTACGCCGCGTTCTGGTTGCAGCTCGACAGCGCGTCGTCGGCCGCCACCGGCGTGGCAATCCTGGCGCAGCCGAAGCGCGGGCAGGCGATCTCGAAGGCCGCCTACCGCTTCCTCGGCACCGTGATCGGCGGCATCGTCGCGATCGTGTTCATGGCGCTGTTCGCGCAGGACCGGGTGACGCTGCTGGTCGCGTTCGCGGTTTGGATCGGGGTCTGCGTCTTCATCGCCCAGTACCTGCAGGACACCCGCGCCTACGGCGCGATGCTGTCCGGCTACACCGTGGCGATCATCGCGCTCGCACATATCGATGCGCCCCAGACGACGTTCGACGCGGCGGTCGGGCGCCTGGCCGCGATCACGGTCGCGATCGTCACCATCACCTTCATCAACGACGCCCTCGCCTCGCCGAGCACGTGGCGAACGTTGCTGCCGACGCTGGCCTCGGCCTACACGGGCACCAGGACCTTCGCCCGCGAGGCGTTCACCTCGGGCGATCCCGGGCCGCTGCGCACCGCCGCGCTGATCCGGACGATCGCGCCGATGCGGGCGGATGCCAGCGCGATCGCCGGCGAGCTCGACGACGGCCCCTACCGGGCGGCCGGCGCC
>NZ_VRUV01000817.1:0-1411 GCF_008039455.1 Methylobacterium sp. WL116 | reverse complement strand
GCTTATCTGAAACCGTGGCCGTCGCATGCTTGACCGTGTGATCCCGGCACAGGATCTTCCCAAGGACATTCGGCGTGTGCGGCGGGAAACATGATCGGCCATCTGGAAATTCTGAGCCGCTTGATGCTCGCCGCCATCCTCAGCGGACTGATAGGGATCGAGCGCGAGAGATTGCTCTGGGCCGCAGGCCTGCGAAGGCACATGCTCGTCGGGGTCGGCGCCTGCCTCATCGTCATTGTTTCGGCCTTCGGCTTCAGCGATGCGCTCAGCACGCACAATGTCGTCCTCGATCCTTCACGTATCGTAGCGCAGGTCGTCTCAGGCGTGGGGTTTCTTGGAGCTGGGACGATCCTGCTTCGCGGCGAGGTGGTCAAAGGGCTCACAACGGCAGCGAGCCTCTGGGCGGTCGCGGCCATCGGCCTCGCGGTCGGCAGCGGCCTGTACGTCGCCGGCATCGCGACGACCGTCATCCTCCTGGCGATCCTTGCCGGATTGAAGCCCCTTCAAGAGCGCTATCACAACCGGCAGCGTGTCCAACCGCTACGGGTGCTGGCAGAGCCGGGTACGATCACGTTCGATACCCTGCAGGGGATCGCCGGGCAGCGTGCCTCGCGCATCCGCCAGTTCGTCGTGCAGCGTGCCGCCGATCCGGCGCAGGACGGAATCCTGATCTCGTTTGCGCGGCTATCAAATCAGTTGGTGTCGGAGATCGCTCAGGGACTACGGGCGCGCCCAGGTGTGACGAGCGTCGAGAACGTCGAGGGTCATCTGTAGTCATCTGATATGCCGGCGGGCGCGCAACCACTGTCCATACGAGCCGTTGTTCGGCATCGTAAAAATGGAGACGGCTAATGAAATTCAGGACGCTCGCAACCGTTGCTCTCATGTTGACGGTGGGTCTCGCCGGCCCTGCCATGGCCAAGAAGGACAAGCCGGGGGCGGACTGGATCCCCGCCGAGCAGGTCAAGCAGAAGCTGATGGACGCCGGCTACTCCAGCATCACCGAGTTGGAGGCCGATGACGGGCACTGGGAGGGCGAGGGCCTGAAGAACGGCGTGAAGATGGAGTTCCACGTCGATCCCAAGACGGGCGCCATCACCAAGGAAAAGCCCGACAAGGATTGATGGATAAGGTCCCGCCCCCCGCCTCCGGAGAGGTCCAGACCGGCAAGAAAGGCAAGCGCACAGCGTACCTGATCGCCGTGCGCCATAAGCGCGAGGCGCCTCGTATCTACGCCGTAGTAGCCGCTTCCGCCGAGGCCGCACTCGCGCAGTTGGACGGACTGACGACCGATGGCATGGGGATCGAGGTCGTCGGTGCCCTCTACCGGGACCTCATCCGACGCCTCGGCCTCAAGGCGGGCGAGTTGCGGCTCGTATGAGCGTCCCGCCGCTCCGTCGAGGCGGCGCGC
>NZ_VRUV01000816.1:0-1412 GCF_008039455.1 Methylobacterium sp. WL116 | reverse complement strand
CGCGAGCCCTGGATCGCGTAGCTCGGTGCGGTCACCGACCCGTCGGCGGCCACGCCCGCGCCGCCGCCGAGGCTTTTCGCCAGCGAGGCGGAGAGCCCGTAGACCTGCCCGCCGTCGACCGCCTCGGTCGAGCCCGCGGCGATCCGGCCGCCGGCGATTCCGGTGAGCGTGCGCGCCGTGCCGTTGCGGTCGGCGAAGCTCACCGTGGTGCCGTCGGTATTGGCGCCGACGGTCAGCCCGCGCGTCGCCTGATCCTGCTGGACCAGGCCGACGGTGCCGTTGGCGACCCCCGCCGACAGGCCCGCGACCGCCTGGTTCGTCGCGTAGAGCTGGCTGCCGTTGACCGCCTCGTTGGAGGCCGCCGACAGCGTCCCCGCCGCGACGCCGGCGACGGTGCGGCCGGTGCCGCCGGCATTGGCGAGGTTCAGCACCGTGCCGTCGGTCGCGGCGCCGATGCTCAGCTCGCGGCTGGCCTGGTCCTGCCGCAGCAGGCCGATCGTGCCCTGCACGATGCCGCTCTGGAGGCTCGCGAGGTTGCCGTTCGTGGCGGCGAGCCCGCTGGCATTCGCCGCCACCGCCTGGTTGGTGTCGTAGAGCTGCCCCCCGGTCACCGCATCGGCCGAGCCGGCGGCGATGGTGCCGTCGCTGAGGCCGGTGAGCAGGCGGGTGCCGCCCGAGGCGTTGCGCAAGGTCAGGCGGGTGCCGTCCGTACCCGCGCCGACGGCGATGTCGCGGGTGGTCGGGTCCTGCTGCACCAGGCCGATCGTGCCGGCTCCGATCGCCGATTGCAGGGTGCTGGTCTGGGCGCCGTTGGCCGCCACCGCCTGGTTGGTGTCGTAGAGCTGGCTGCCGTTGATCGCCTCGTCCGAACCGGCGGCGACCGCGCCGGCGGAGACGCCGCGCAGGACGCGGCCGTTGCCGGCGCTGTTGCGGAAGTCGACGAGCGCCCCGTCCGTCGCCGAGGCGACCAGGATCGCGCGGCTCGTCGGGTCCTGCTGCACCAGGCCGATCGTGCCGTCGGTGATGCCCTGGCGCAGGGTGCCGATCGCGCCCGCGTTGGTGGCGATGTCGCTGGTGTTGGTCGCGACCCGGAGGTTCGTCGCGTAGAGCTGGTCGCCGTTGACCGCATCGGTCGAGCCCGCGGCGAGGCGGCCGGCCGAGACGCCGCGCAGCGCGACCGCGTTGCCGCCGTTGCCCCGGGCGAGGTCGACCACGCCGGTCGGGTTGTTCGCGCTGTCCGGCACGTACTGCACCGCGAGGCGGTTGGTCGCCGCGAGCGCCGAGCCGACGTCGCCGTAGGTCTGGCCGCCGACGGCGTAGGCCGGGGCGGTGAACGCGCCGGTCACCGGGTTGAACGCGGCGCCCGCCCCGAAGATTTGCATCACGGCGTTGCCGCCGAGGCGAAGCTGGCC
>NZ_VRUV01000815.1:0-1420 GCF_008039455.1 Methylobacterium sp. WL116 | reverse complement strand
GCGCCACGGCGGCCGAGGTGCCCGCGACCCGGCGCGGCGACGAGCTGGGGGCGATGGCCGTCTCGGTGCAGGTGTTCAAGGAGAACCTGATCCGCACGCAGGCCTTGGAGGAGGAGATGTCCCAGGGGCGGTTGGCGGCGGAGCGGCAGCGCCAGGCCGGGATGCGGCAGATGGCCGACGCCTTCGAAGCGGCCGTCGGCGGCATCGTCGGGCAGGTCTCGTCGGCGGCCACCGAGTTGCAGGCGACGGCCCAGCAGATGACCGCGACCGCCGGCGACACGGCGGCGCAGTCGGGCACCGTGGCAGCGGCGGCCACGCAGGCAGCGGACAACGTGAGCACGGTGGCCATCGCCGCCGAGCAACTCGGATCCTCGGTGCAGGAGATCGGACGGCAGATGTCCAGCTCGTCCGAGCTGGCGCGAGCCGCCGTGGTGGACGCCGATCAGACGGCGCGGCTGGTGCAGGAGCTCAGCCACGCCGCCGAGCAGAT
This sequence comes from Methylobacterium sp. WL116, assembly GCF_008039455.1. NCBI lineage: Bacteria > Pseudomonadati > Pseudomonadota > Alphaproteobacteria > Hyphomicrobiales > Methylobacteriaceae > Methylobacterium > Methylobacterium sp. WL116. The sequence goes on along the minus strand of NZ_VRUV01000815.1, from coordinate 930 downwards.
CGGGGCCATGGTCGGGATGATCTCCAACATCGCCTCGCAGACCAACCTGCTCGCCCTGAACGCCACGATCGAGGCCGCGCGTGCCGGTGAGGCTGGCCGCGGCTTCGCGGTCGTCGCGACGGAGGTGAAGGAGTTGGCCGGCCAGACGGCCAAGGCCACCGAGGAGATCAGCCAACGCATCGGGCACGTGCAACACGTGACCGATCAGGCCGTGAGCGCGATCGGCGGCATCACGACCCGGATCCGCGAGATCAATGCGGTGGCCGCGACGATCGCGGCGGCCGTCGAGGAGCAGGGAGCGGCGACCCAGGAGATCGTGCGCAACGTCGCACAGGCCTCGGCCGGTGCGAGCGAGGTCACGGCCCACATCGCGGGCGTGGCGCGCGCGTCGGAGGACACGGGCGCTGCCGCGACCCAAGTCCTGGCGTCGAGTTCCGAGCTGTCGCGCCAATCCGAACGCCTCGGCGCGGAGGTCGCGCACTTCCTAGCCACCGTCCGCGCCGCCTGAAACCCCGTCGACGCGTTCGTCGGCCCGTTTCCCTCATCCTCGCGGTGCCGCTTCGGCGTCTGCGAAGGATGAGGGGGCCGAACGATCGGGTCTCGTCGGAAGACCGACGCTCTCAGGGTCGAATGGCCGCCCGTCATCGGTCACGGAACCGCCGTCGCGCCATCGTGGGCACAGGAGACCGCCGGCGCTCGGGAGGTTTCGCGGGAGACTCTTAGACGCGGCGCGGCCGCTCCGCTATGGTCGCCCGCGGGTCGAGACCCGCGGCACCGGAGGGCGCATGAGACGCGACGCGACAAACCGAGCCGACGCGGCAGCCGCCAAGGCGCGCCGCCTCGTTCTGGCGCTCGGGGCCGGCCGCGGCGTTCGCGTCGATGATATGCTGGGCGCTGATCCACTGGTTCATGACGAGGGCCGTGGCGAGC
>NZ_VRUV01000814.1:0-1421 GCF_008039455.1 Methylobacterium sp. WL116 | reverse complement strand
GAACCGCGTGGGGCGCGCGGCTCGCGACGCTCGCGACCCTGGCCGCCCTCCTCGGGCTCGCGGCGTTCGCGATGGTGCGCCTCGACTTCTCGGCCACCCGCATCGTGAGCGGCCTCGGGCGGCTCGCCGAGTTCTCGCTGATGATGCTGCCGCCCTCGGCCGGCGGCCGCTTCCCCGATTTCCTGCACGCGCTCGGCGAGACCCTGGCCATCGCCTTCCTCGGGACGCTGGCCGCGGCGCTGGTCGCCTTCCCGCTGGCGCTGCTCGCGGCCCGGAACGTGGTGCCGAACCCGTTCGCGCATTTCGCGGTGCGCCGCGGCCTCGACGTGGTCCGCTCGGTCGACGTGCTGATCTGGGCGCTGGTCTGGATCAACGTCGTCGGGCTCGGGCCGTTCGCCGGTGCGCTGGCCATCGCCTGCTCCGACGTCGGGGCGCTCGGCAAGCTGTTCTCGGAGGCGGTCGAGACCGTCGATCGCTGCGACGGCGAGGGCGTCGCGGCCTCCGGCGGCGGCGCGCTCCACCGCATCCGCTTCGGCCTCGTGCCCGCCGTCCTGCCGGTGCTCGGCAGCCAGGTGCTGTACTTCTTCGAATCGAACACCCGATCGGCGACGATCATCGGCATCGTCGGCGCGGGCGGCATCGGCCAGTACCTGAGCGAGCTGATCCGGGTGCTCGAGCTGCAGCAGGTCGCCTGCCTCGTGCTGATGATCCTCGTCGCCGTGGCGGCGATCGACGCCGTGTCCGGCCGGCTGCGCCGGGCGCTGATCGGCGGGCCGGCGCGGTAGGCCGGGTGCCGCTTCCCTACAGAAAGCGGCCGGGGTCGAACGGCGCCAGCGGGATCTCGGGCGCCTCGCCGCCGACGAGCTGGGCGACGAGGCGCCCGGTGCGCGCCGACCCGACGAGGCCGACATGGCCGTGGCCGAAGGCGTAGACCACGTCCCCGGTGCGGCGGGCGCGGCCGATGCAGGGCCGCCCGTCCGGCATGCTCGGGCGATGGCCGAGCCACATCCGGATCCGCTCGGCCGGCACGGTCGCGGGCAGGTCCGGGAACATGCCGGTCAGGTGGTCGCGCAGGATCTCGGCGCGCTTCCAGTTCGGCGCCGCGTCGAGCCCGGCGAACTCGACCTGGCCCGCCGCGCGCAGGCCGCCGTCCATGGCGTTGACCACCATCTTGGCGTCCGAGGCCATCACCGGGGTGCGCGGCCCCGCCTCGGCACCGGCGATCATCACGTGGTAGCCGCGCTCGCTCTCCAGCGGCAGCCGGTCGCCGAGGCTCGCGGTCAGCGCGCCCGAGCGGGCGCCGGCGGCGACCACCGCCCGGTCGCACGGGATCGCGCCGGCCTCGGTCTCCACCGCGACGAGCCGACCCGCGTCGAGGCGGAACCCGGTGGCGCGGGTGCGGGCGTAGGTCGCGCCGCGGG
>NZ_VRUV01000813.1:0-1422 GCF_008039455.1 Methylobacterium sp. WL116 | reverse complement strand
GCGCCGGCGGCCGAGCGGCGCATCGCCTGCGCCGCCTCGGCACCGGTCGCGCCGATCGAGACCGTGGTCTCCTCCGCCGAGCGGCGGAAGCTGTCCACGGCCTCGGCGGTGCGCGCCGCGATCTCGGCCGAGAGGGTCGCGATGGTCTCGCGGAGCGAACCGGTGGCGCCCGAGGCGCCGTGGGCGAAGGTGTCGCCGAGGTTGGCGAAGGCGGCCTGCTTCCGCCCGACCGCTCGCTGGTGGCCAACGACGACCGGCGCAACATCGGGATCCTCCAGCAGACGCTGCGCGTGCGCCCGGCGCGGACTCCCTACATCCTGGCGGCGCTCGCAGCGTTCCTCTGGGTCAACGGGCTCGCGCTGCTGGCCTGGAACCAGTCCGGCGGCGACCTGAAGGGATTTCTGACCGGCCTCACCGCGCTGCAGGCCACGGTCGGCGCCGCCGCGCTGGTCGGGCCGGTGGTGCTGTTCCTGATAACGGGCATGCTGGCCGTGCGGGCCCAGGAGATGCGCCTCGTGGCGCGCGCCGTCGGAGAGGTCGCGATCCGCCTGGCCGAGCCCGAGAGCTTCTCCACCGACGCGGTGCTGACGATGTCGCAGACCGTCCGCCGCGAGGTCGCGGCGGTCGGCGACGGCGTCGAGCGGGCCCTGGCCCGGGCCGGCGAGCTTGAAACCCTGGTCCGCGGCGAGATCGCGACCCTGGAACGCGCCTATTCCGACAACGAGATCCGCATCCGCTCCCTGGTCGACGAGCTCGTGGCGCAGCGCGAGTCCATCGTCGCCAACGCCGAGCGCGTGCGTGGCGCGATCACCGGCTCGCACCAGAGCCTGACGCAGGAGCTGGAGGGCGCGGCCGAGCGTATCGTCACGGCGATGACCGGCGCCGGCGACCGCGTCACCGGCGCTCTCGACGCGCGCGGCGACGCCATCACGACGTCGCTGGGCGAGGCCGGCGACCGCGTCGTCGGCGTGATGTCGGGACGCGGCGACGAGCTGATCGCGCGGCTCGCCGCCACCAGCGAAGGCGTGCGCGGCTCGATCGCCGAGGTCGGCGAGACGCTGACGCGGTCGTTCGAGACCCGCGCGGCCGACGTGACCCGGGTGTTCGAGAGCACCGGCGGCGCGCTGACCGAGCGGCTGGCTGAGAACGCCAGCCAGGTCGCACGCTCGCTCGCCGAGACCGGTGCCGGCGTGATCGACGCTCTCGACCGCCAGGGCGCGACGGTGCGCGAGAGCTTCGAGCGCTCGGCGGGAAGCCTGGAGACCACGTTCCTCAGCCGCGGCGATGCGCTCGCCGAGCGCTTCACCCAGACCGGCGGCGAGATCACCGCCCGCTTCGCTGAGACCGGCGACGCCCTGCGCGCGCACTTCGCGGCCACCGGCACCGCCCTGTCCGACGACATCGCCGGCCGCGGCGCCGCGC
>NZ_VRUV01000812.1:0-1434 GCF_008039455.1 Methylobacterium sp. WL116 | reverse complement strand
GCGAGGCCCTGCCGCGATGAGCGCCGCCGCGGCGATGCGCGGGCCCGAGGCCAAGGCCAGCGCGCGCGACTGGCTCGCGGTGTTCGGCGCGATCCTCGGCGCGTTCACCGCCATCCTCGACATCCAGATCACCAACGCCTCGCTCTCCGACATCCAGGGCGCGCTCGGCGCCTCCACCGAGGAGGGCAGCTGGATCTCGACCGCCTACCTGATGGCCGAGATCATCGTGATCCCCCTCACCGGCTGGCTCTCCTCGGTGATCGGCCTGCGCCGGTACCTGTCGGTGAACACGATGCTGTTCACCGCCTTCTCGCTCGCCTGCGCGCTCTCGACCTCGCTCTCGCAGATGATCCTGTTCCGGGCCGGCCAGGGCTTCACCGGCGGCGTGCTGATCCCGACCGCGATCGTCATCGTGCGCACGCGCCTGTCGAGGAGCCAGCAGCCGATCGGCATCGCGATGTTCGGGCTGACCGCCACCTTCGCGCCGGCGATCGGCCCGACGGTGGGGGGATGGCTCACCGACAACCTGTCCTGGCACTACATCTTCTACCTGAACCTGATCTTCGGCCCGCTCGCCGCCGCGATCCAGCTCGGCGCCTTCGACAGCGTGCCGGCGCGCTGGGCCGAGCTCCTGAAGGGCGACTGGATCGGCATCGGCCTGATGGCGACCGGCCTGCCGGCGCTGACCTACGTGCTGGAGGAGGGCCAGCGGAAGGACTGGTTCGGCTCGCCCGTCATCGTCCAGGCGAGCTGGCTCGCGGTGGCCGGCATCGCCGGCTTCATCGTCCGCGAGCTCATGGCCGAGCGCCCCTTCATCAACCTGCGGGTGCTCGCCAACCGCTCGGTCGGCGGATCGTGCGTGCTGATGACGGTGCTCGGCGCGGTCTCGTTCGGCTCGATCTACATCATCCCGCTCTACTGCGCGCAGATCCAGGGCTACGACGCCCAGCAGATCGGCTACGTCGTGATGTGGTCCGGGCTGCCGCAGCTGCTGCTGTTCCCGATGATGCCGCTGATCATGCGCACCTTCGACGCCCGGCTGCTGGTGGTGACCGGCACGCTGTTCTTCATCGCGAGCTGCTGGATCAACGTCGGGCTGACCCACGACGTCGGCGCGGACCAGCTGATCCTGCCGCAGCTCCTGCGCGCCGTCGGCCAGCCGCTGTTCACCATCCCGCTGTCGCAGCTCTCGACGGCGGGCCTCGCCCCGCGCGACACGGCGGACGCCTCGGCGCTGTCGAACATGATGCGCAACCTCGGTGGCTCGATCGGCATCGCGATGCTCTCGACGATGATCGACCGGCGCGAGCACATGCACTTCTCGGTGCTGGCCGAGGCGATCACCGTGAACGCCACGCGCACCCAGGAGCGCCTTGCGGCCATGGCCGCCGGCCTGCACGGGCACGTCGCCGACGCCGCGGCCGCGAAGGGCGC
>NZ_VRUV01000811.1:0-1435 GCF_008039455.1 Methylobacterium sp. WL116 | reverse complement strand
GTGGGCGGCGAGCGCGTCCGGGTCGCCGGAGCGGAACAGGAAGCCGGTCTCGCCGTCGACCACCGCCTCGCGGCCGGCGCAGGCGTCGCTCACCACCACCGGCGTGCCCAGCGCCAGCGCCTCGTAGACCGTGAGCGGCTGGCCCTCGTACCAGACGCTGGGAAAGACCAGCGCGCGGGCGGCGCCCATCAGCGCCTGAACGCCGGCGGCATCGCGCCAGCCGAGCATCGCGGCCTCGGGGTAGCGCGCGGCCAGCGCCGCCCGCTGCTCGCCGTCGCCGACGAAGACCGCGCGGATGCCGGCCCGCCGCGCCGCCTCCGCGAAGATCGGCGCGCCCTTCTCGGTCGAGATCCGCCCGACGAACAGAAAGTCGCCCGGCGCCCGCTCGGTCATCGGCCGGTGCGCCACCGCGATCGGGTTGTCGACCCGGTGGAAGCGGGTCCCGCGCGGCAACAGCGGGCCGACCACCCGCTCCTGCAGGTCGCTGATCGTGATCACGTGGCGGAAGAGCGTCGGCAGCTCCGCGACCTGCGTCATGCCGAGGTGGCGGACCACCCGCGCGAGCTTGCGCGGGAAGCTCTGCGCATCGCAGTTCGTCGTCAGGCACGCGCCCGACATCGGCGTGCGGTGGCAGATCGCGGCGGCCGGATATTCGTAGAACCCCCCGGTCGGGCAGACCAGGAAGAACTCGTGCATGGTGTAGAGCAGCGGCAGCCGCGCGCGCCGCAACGCCACGCCGATCGACGGCGACAGCGCCTTGGCGAAGGCGTGGACGTGGACCACGGTGTCGTCGGGGTCGCACGTCGCCAGTTCCGCGGCGAGCGCGCGGGCCGCTTCGCGGTTCCAGATCGCCTGCGCCAGGAAGGCGAGCTTGTTCGTCGTGGTCGAGATGTCGTCCTGGTTCAGGCAGACCACGCGGATGCCGGCGGCGGCCAGGCGCGGGTCGGCCGGGCCGCAGGCGGCGAACAGCGTCACGCGGGTGCCGCGGGCGGCGAGCCCGAGGGCCGAGTCGAGCGCGACCTTGGCCTGGCCGCCGTTGACGTAGGCGTGGTCGGCGACGAGGACGACGTGCACGAGGCGGCTCCCGCTCCCTGGATGTCCCCACGTTTACCGGACCGCAGTTGATCCCACGTAAACCTCGGGCACGCCGCCGATCTGCGGTTGTTCCCGCTCGGATCGTCCCCGCTCGACCGCCTGATCTCTCGATCTCCTGCGCCGGTGTCGCCATGCACGTCGTGATCCTGGCCGAGTTCGCGAGCCCGAGCGGGGGCGCCGAGAAGGTCGCCGTCGAATCGGCCCGCGGGCTGGCCGAGGCCGGGCTCCGGGTCACCTACGTCCAGGGCGTCGCCGGCCCGGTCGACCCGCTGCTCGACCATCGCAACCTCACCCGGATCTGCCTCGACCTGCCCGACGTGTGGGCGCGCAACCCCGTCGC
>NZ_VRUV01000810.1:0-1436 GCF_008039455.1 Methylobacterium sp. WL116 | reverse complement strand
CCCCGGTGCCGCCGATGCCCTGGTCGCGCGGCGCCTCCTGCGGCAGCGCGCGCCCCGGAACCAGGGCGGCGCCGGCGAGCAGGCGCAGGACGAGGCGGCGGGTCGGAGCGCTCATGCGCGCGGTCCCGGGGCGTCTGAATGCGAAGAACCTCGCGGGCCACGCTCCCCCGCAGAGGGGGGAGGAAGGGCACCTCGTCCGAGCCGGTCGCTCGACGACCGAACACCGCCCCGATCCGCGCGCGATCGTGCGACCGACAGGTTTCCGACCGACAGGTTCACGCCCCGGCCTCCGGCGTGGCCGGCGACGCCTCCTCGGCAGGGGGGACGCCCGCGCGCGGCGGCACGGCTTCGGCGTAGACGTAGAGGCCGAAGTTCCAGCGGTGGGGGCCGCCGGGATCGGTGGCGCAGGCGGCGTGGGCCTCGCGGTTGGCCTGGGTCAGCGCCTCCATCGCGATCTCCTTGGCGCGCGCCTCCAGCCGCCGCGCCAGATCCTCCGACAGCCCGTCGTAATGCACCGCGCGCTCGAGGAAGCGCGGCGCCTCGCCGAGGATGTTGGCGACCGAGGCCGCGATGTGGTCGTGGAGGTTGCGCCCGAAATAGTAGAGCTGCGGCTCGCCGCCGCCGCGCGGCACGTAGGCGGCCTCGGCCAGGACGATCCGGTCCTGGCCGTCGAGGGTGGCGAGCCCGCGGTCGAGCCATTCGTCGAGCACGGCGCGGGGCCGCAGGTCGCGGGTCACGCCGGCGACCAGGGCCTCGAAGGAGGGGCCGTCCTCGCCCGCGCGCCGCAGCGCCAGCGGGCGCCCGTCCGGGTCGGTGAAGGCGGGGTCCGCGAGCCACCGGGCGATGATCCGGCTGGTGCGCGAGACCACCGCCGGCACCGCGCTCACCGGCGCCCCGGCCCCGCGCAGGCGCCGCACCTCCTTGCGGTGGATGCCGGTGAGCAGCGAGACCCGGCTGTCGGTCTGCTCCTTGCCCTGCAGCGCGAAGTCGTGCTCGGCGACGTTGACGTAGAGCTCACGCAGCAGGTTCGTCAGCGCCGGGAAGGTGATGCCGCGGGCCACGAACAGCCGGACCAGCGGGCGCAGCAGGCGCGCCACCGGCGCGTGCAGGGCAGCCCCCTCGGCGGTGTCGTTGACGGTCTCGGACATCGGCGCAGCATGGAGGCGGGCGACGTGGGACACAATCCCACATCGTGCGCCGGCACACCTCGGCCCACCGATTTCGCGTTGACGTGGGAAATCTGCACACATACGGTTTGGGCGTGGTCAAATTTCCCACGTCAACGCGACCCGGACGAGGCCGATGCCCGAACCGAAACCCGCCCTCGTCTGCCGCCCGATGCCGCCCCTGAACGCGACCCTGCGCCGCGATCGCAGGCCGCCGGGCGGGACCACCCTTTCGCGACTGGGCCGGCTCGCCGCCTGCCTCGTCGCCCT
>NZ_VRUV01000080.1:0-13134 GCF_008039455.1 Methylobacterium sp. WL116 | reverse complement strand
CCCGACCTGACGCGCTTTGCCGCCTTCCTCGCCGCGAGGCCGTGGCGGCCGCGGGCGCGCATCACGGTCAGCCCCTGGACCACGAAGGCGCGGTTGAGGCCGGTCAGCGGCACCACGTCGGCGACGGTGGCCAGCGCCACCAGGTCGAGGGCGTCGGTCAGCGACGGCTCGGGGCGCGCGGCGAAGGCCCCCTCCGCCCGCAGCGTCCGGGCCAGGGCCACCAGCGTCAGGAACACGACGCCCGCGGCGCAGAGATGGCCGAGGCCCGACAGGTCGTCGAGGCGGTTCGGGTTCACCAGCGCGCGCACCGGCGGCAGCAGCTCGGGGGCGCCGTGGTGGTCGAGGACGAGCACGTCGAGGCCGATCCGCGCCGCCTCCGCCAGGGGCCCGTGCCCGCTGGTGCCGCAATCGACGCAGACCAGCAGGGTCGCCCCCTCCCCCGCCAGCGCGGCGACCGCGGCGGTGTTCGGGCCGTAGCCCTCGGTGATCCGGTCGGGGATGTGGATGCGGGTCGGCACGCCGAGCGCGCGCAGGTATCCGGCCAGCAGGGCCGCGCTCGCGGCGCCGTCAACGTCGTAATCGCCGAACACCGCGACGCTCTCGCCCTGCCGCACCGCCCGCGCGAGGCGATCGGCGGCGGCTTCCATGTCGACGAGGCAGGCGGGGTCGGGCATCAGGTCGCGCAGGCGCGGGCGCAGGTAGGCCTCCGACCCGTCCGGCCGGACGCCGCGCCCGGCAAGCACGCGGGCCAGCAGCTCCGGCAGGCCATGGGCCTGGACCATGGTCGCGGCGTAGGCCTGCGCGGCCGGGTCGGCGCAGCGCTCCCGCCACGGCCGCCCGAGGATGGACCGGGTGACGCCGAGGAAGGCGCGGGACTCTGGAAGCAGGGCTGACACGGGGCGCACCATAGACCGCAACGGCGGCCAAATCCCGGTCCGCGTGCGGGCGTCGGCGCTACTCGTCGGCCTCCATCCCGGCCAGGGGCACGGCCAGCTCGCACAGCACGCCGTCGGGCGGGTAGGTCAGGCGGACCTCGCCGCCGATCGCCCCGGCGAGGCCGCGCTCGATCAGGCGGCTGCCGAACCCCATCCGGGTCGGGTGCGCGACCCGCGGCCCGCCGCTCTCGGCCCAGCGCAGCCGGACCATCGGCTCGCGGCCCTCCGGGTCGATCGACCAGTCCACCACCACGAAGCCCGCGGGCGTCGAGAGGGCGCCGTACTTGGCGGCGTTCGTCGCCAGCTCGTGGATCATCAGCGACAGCGACCGGGCGGCCTTGGAGCCGACCTGAACGTGCGGCCCGAACAGCCGCAGGCGGCCCGCCTGGGCATCGTCGTGGATCGTCAGCGCGCCGTGGACGACCTTCTCCAGGCTGGCACTCTCGCGGGTGCCGTCGAGCAGGATGTCGTGGGCCTTGCCGAGCGCGATCAGCCGGTTGGCGAGGGCGTCGCGGGCGGCTTCGAGGTCGGTGGCGTTGCGCATGGTCTGCATCGCGATGGCCTGCACCATCGCCAGCGTGTTCTTCATGCGGTGGCTGAGCTCGCGGTTGAGCACCGCCTGCTGCTCCTCGGCCCGCAGGCGGCCGATGCCGACCTGGACCCGGTCCGCGACGTTGCGGGCGAAGGCGATCTCCTCCGGCAGCCAGTCGCGCGGCGCCGCGGCGTGGACGAAGAACAGCCCCACCGTGCGCCCGCGCTCCCGCACCGGCACGTCGAGCATCGCGCCGATGGCGAGCGCCGCGAACGGAGCCGCGAACGCGGCGGTGCGCGGATCGTCCGCGACCGCGCGGACGACGAGGGCGTCGCCGCGCTCGATCGAGGCGCCCAGCCGGCCGAAATCGGCGAAGCGATGGGTCCCGGCGAGGCTGCCGGCGCCGGACGCGGTCCAGTCCTCGAGGACGGTGACCTGCGCCCCGCTGGCGTCGATCTCGCCGTAGCCGGCCCGGCTCGCGTCGAGCGTCCGCCCGACGATCTCGGCCGCCTTGGCGGTCATCGCCGCCACCGAGGCCACGTCGCGCAGGTGGTCGCCGAGCTCGATCAGGGCCGCTCGGCGGATCGAGGCGGCGCGGGTCAGGCGCTCCTCCGCCTGCAGGCGGACCAGCTGGCGCCGCTCGCGCATCAGGATCATGATCTGCCGCGCGAGCCGCCGCAGCGCGTCCGCCTGCTCCTCGGTGAGGCCGTCGGGCCGGGGCACGTTGTCGATCACGCAGAGGCTGCCCAGCGCCCTGCCGCTCGTCGTGCGCAGCGGCGCCCCGGCATAGAAGCGGATCCGCGGATCGCCGGTCACCAGCGGGTTGTCGCGGGTGCGCGGGTCCAGCGTCAGGTCGGGGATGACGAGGAGATCGGGCTCGCCGAGCGCGTACTTGCAGACCGAGGCGTTCAGGTCGGTCTCGCAGCGCGGGAAGCCGACGCGGGCCTTGAACCACTGCCGGTCGGCGGCGACGAGGCTGACCAGGGCCACGGGGGCGAGGCAGATCGTGCGGGCGATCTGCACCGCGTCGTCGAAGGCTTCCTCGGGTGCCGTGTCGAGGACGGCGAACGCTTCCAACTCGGCCAGTCGATCGGGATCGGAAGTCTCGGGCGACATGCCAGCCCCGGGTTGGAGATCCATCGCGCCGGATCGGCGGTCGGCGTTGCGCGTTGTAGGGCCCCGCTCGACGTCTGTCATGCCTGGAGCATCGTCCGTGATCCAGGGATCACGGACGATGCTCCATCGCGTTGAGAGCGCGCGTTTTCTTCACGCGAGCCGGGATCCGCCTCGCTTGAGGACGCTCCGGCGCCATTCCCGCGGGCCGCCGCCGAGGACGCGGGGGCTGCGCGACGCAAAAAGGGCGGGCATCGCTGCCCGCCCTTCGACCCCGACCCCGGGAAGCCCGGATCAGAGGTTCTTGAGGATCTGGTCGACGACCTTCTTGGCGTCGCCGAACAGCATCATCGTGTTGTCGCGGAAGAACACCTCGTTCTCGACGCCGGCGTAGCCCGAGCCCATGCCGCGCTTGATGAACAGCACGGTCTTGGCCCGCTCCACGTCGAGGATCGGCATGCCGTAGATCGGCGAGGTCTTGTCGGTCTTGGCGGCCGGGTTGGTGACGTCGTTGGCGCCGATCACGAAGGCCACGTCGGCCTGCGGGAACTCGCCGTTGATGTCCTCCAGCTCGAACACCTCGTCGTAGGGGACGTTGGCTTCGGCGAGCAGCACGTTCATGTGGCCGGGCATGCGGCCGGCGACGGGATGGATGGCGTACTTCACGTCGACGCCCTCCTTCTTGAGCAGGTCGGCCATCTCTCGGAGCGAGTGCTGGGCCTGCGCCACCGCCATGCCGTAGCCCGGCACGATGATGACCCGCTCGGCGTTCTTCATGATGTAGGCCGCGTCGTCCGACGAGCCCTGCTTGACCGGCCGGGTCTCGACCTCGCCGCCGCCGGCCGCAGCCGCGTCGCCGCCGAAGCCGCCGAGGATCACCGAGATGAACGAGCGGTTCATCGCGTGGCACATGATGTAGGACAGGATCGCGCCCGAGGAGCCGACCAGCGCGCCGGTGATGATCAGCGCGAGGTTGCCGAGCGTGAAGCCGATGCCGGCCGCGGCCCAGCCCGAGTACGAGTTCAGCATCGAGACGACGACGGGCATGTCGGCGCCGCCGATCGGGATGATGAGCAGGCCGCCGAGCGCGAACGACAGCAGCACGATCAGCCAGAACACGACCTTGCTCTCGCCGCCGATGAACACCGCGATCAGCACGACCAGCGCCACCGCGAGGCCGATGTTGATGAGGTGGCGGCTCGGCAGCATGATCGGCTTGCCGGACATGCGTCCGTCGAGCTTGGCGAAGGCGATGACCGAGCCGGTGAAGGTGATCGCGCCGATCGCCGCGCCGAGCGCCATCTCGAACAGCGACTCCTTGTGGATGTGGCCGTTCTCGAGGATGCCCACCGCCTGCGGCGCGTAGAGGGTCGCCGCCGCGCCCGCGACGGCGGCGAGGCCGACGAGCGAGTGGAAGGCCGCCACGAGCTGCGGCATCGCCGTCATCGGCACGCGCTTGGCGATGACCGCACCCGCGCCGCCGCCGATGGCGAGCCCGAGGAAGACGAGGAGCCAGGCGGCCGCGCCGGCCGGCGGATGGCCGACCAGGGTGGTGAGCACGGCGAGCGCCATGCCGATCATGCCGTAGAGGTTGCCCTGCCGCGACGTCGTCGGGTGCGAGAGCCCCCGCAGCGCCATGATGAACAGGACGCCAGAGACGATGTAGAGAAGGGCGGAGACGTTCTGGGACATGTCTCAGGCCTTCTTCTTGTACATGGCGAGCATGCGCTGGGTCACCAGGAAGCCGCCGAAGATGTTCACGCTCGCCAGCACGATGCCGATGAACCCGAAGGCGCGGGCCCAGCCGGTGCCCTTCTCGATCAGGGGCACGCCGGCGGCCAGGATCGCGCCGACGATGATCACCGACGAGATCGCGTTGGTGACCGACATCAGCGGCGTGTGCAGCGCCGGGGTCACCGACCACACCACGTAGTAGCCGACGAAGATCGCGAGCACGAAGATCGCGAGCTGGAACACGGTGGCGTCGACCGCGCCGTGGGTCACGGCGCTGAGACCGTGGCCGACGCCGTCGGCGATGGCCTGGGCCTGGTCGGCGGCGTTGCGCGCGGCGGCGGCGGCCGAGCGCGCGGTGTCGGCGAGGACGCGGGTCTGGTCGACCGCCTGATCGGGGGGGATGTTGGCCATCGTTATGCTCCTCGCGACCGGCCTACGCCGCGCCCGTTGCCTGTGTGCTGGGTGACTGCGACACCCCGGTCTTCGACAGCCCGACCGAGGCCTGCTCGGATTGCGGCGCGTCCTGCGGGCGGTCGGCGACCGCCGCGTCGGCCTTCGGCTGGAAGGACGGGTGCACGACGGCGCCGTCGTGGGTCAGGTTCGTGGCCTTGACGAGCTCGTCGTCCCACTTGATCGCCAGAGCCTTCGACTCCTTGTCGACCAGGGTCTCGACGAAGGCGTAGAGGTTGCGCGCGTAGAGCGCCGAGGCGCTCGCCGCGAGGCGGCCGGCGACATTGAGGTGGCCGACGATCTTCACGCCGCGATCGTTGACCACGACCTCGCCGGGCTTAGCGCCCTCGACGTTGCCGCCGCGCTCGACCGCGAGGTCGACCAGCACCGAGCCGGGCTTCATCGAGGCGACCATCGCCGCCGAGACGAGCTTCGGCGCCGGGCGCCCGGGGATCAGCGCCGTGGTGATGACGATGTCCTGCTTGGCGATGTGGGTCGCGACCAGCTCGGCCTGTTTCTTCTGGTACTCGGCCGACATCTCCTTGGCGTAGCCGCCCTTGGTCTCGGCCTGCTTGAACTCGTCGTCCTCGACGGCGACGAACTTCGCGCCGAGCGACTCGACCTGCTCCTTGGTGGCGGGGCGCACGTCGGTGGCGGTGACGACCGCGCCCATGCGGCGCGCCGTGGCGATCGCCTGGAGCCCGGCGACGCCGACGCCCATCACGAACACGCGGGCGGCGGGCACGGTGCCGGCCGCCGTCATCATCATCGGCATGGCGCGGCCGTACTCGGAGGCACCGTCGACCACCGAACGGTAGCCGGCGAGGTTGGCCTGGCTCGAGAGCACGTCCATCACCTGCGCACGGGTGATGCGCGGCATCAGCTCCATGGCGAAGCCGTCGACGCCGGCCTCGGCCATCGCCTGCAGCTCGGCCTCGCGGCCGTAGGGGTCCATGATCGCGACGACCACGGCGCCCCGCTTCAGGAGCTTCAGCTCCTCGGCGGCGGGGCGGCGGACCTTGAGGATCAGGTCGGCGTCGCGGGCGGCCTCCTCGGCCGAGGCCGCGACCGAGGCGCCGACGGCCTCGTACTCGGAATCCGGCATGCCGGCCTTCAGCCCGGCGCCCGACTGCACGGTCACGTCCGCGCCGAGCGCCAGGAACTTCTTGACCGTCTCGGGCACCGCCGCGACCCGCGGTTCCGCGGAATCGGTCTCCGACAGGACAGCGATGCGCATTCAGGATTTCCCCTCGATGGACCGCTCCCGAATGCGCGAAATGGAACGGCTTTTCGAGGCGGGTTGAACGGACGGACTGACGGAAGCGTTACGATTGTAATGGCAGGCCCGGGCGCGGGGCGCGGACCGTCCCGGCCTCAGGGAGAGGACGAGCGTTCAGGCGAAGGCGAGGTAGAGCGCCATCAGGATGGCCACGACGCAAGGCGCGCGCCAGCCGATGTTCGGAGCGAAGGCGCCGAGCGCGCCGGCCGCACTCGACAGGACGACGCCGAGGATCGCCGTGAGCCAAGCCTCGCGGATGCCGCCGACCGCCAGCGCGAGCACCCAGCAGATCACCACCCCGGTGGCGATCTCGACGAAGCGGACGAATCCCCGATAGGTCTGCTCGTGCGTCTTCGCGTCCATCGCGGGGCTGTAGGCCACCCCGGAAACGCCCTTCGTATCGGCCATCGTGCGCTCGTCCTCGACGCTACCACTCTCGATGGGTGCGGGTTTAGCCCAAGCTTATTGCTGCCGCAATCGGCCGCAACCGGCATCGCACGGCTTCGCTTGGGCCTCAATTCACTTGCGCACAAAACACCCGCCGAACACGCGATCGTGAGCCGGCGAAGACCGCCTCCGCGGCCCGCCGCCCCGGTCAGGCCGGCAGGGCCAGCCCCACCGCGCCGAGCGCCTCGGCCTGCCGCGCGGCGAGGGCGTCGAGGCTGAAGCGCTCGATCTCGGCCTCGAACAGGCGGTGGTAGTTCAGTTCGGACTTGAGGTGCAGGAACACCGCGCCCAGGCCGACGGCGGCCCGGTCCATGAACACGAATTCCTGCGGCACCGTCACCGGGCCCCGCGCCTTGAGGGCTTGGTGCACCTCGAAGGCCTGGCGCCGGCCGTATTCGCCCGGCTTCACCCCGTCGGCGACGGTGCGGGTGCGGTCCTCCAGCAGCGGCCCGTAGATGAACCGCGCCCAGATGTTGAGGATCTCGATCTTCTCCTTGTCGAGGTCCTTGAAGCCCCAGACCTCGTAGGCGTGGACGATCCGGGCCATGTCGTCGGTGAGGAGGCCGCGGTAGAGGTCGACCACGCCGCCGACGAAGCGCGGATGGAAGATCCGCACGCAGCCGTAATCGAGCAGGTTGATACCCTGCGGCTCCCGGTCCCCCGCGCCGCCCTCCGAGAACACGGTGTAGTTGCCGAGATGCGGGTCGCCATGGATCACCGCGGCGCGGCTGAACGGGTGCCACCACGCCTTGAACATCGCCTGGGCGATGCGGTTGCGGATCTCGACCGGCGACTCGGTGAAGCTCAGGATGCGCTCGCCGTCGAGCCAGCCGAGCGTGAGCAGGCGCTTGGTCGAAAGGTCCTCGTGGATCGCCGGCACGCGCACCTGCGCGATGTCCTTGAGCACGGCGCCGTAGAGCGCGCCGTGCTTGGCCTCGCGGGCGTAGTCGAGCTCCTCGCGCACCCGGGCGCCGATCTCCTTGGCGATCTCGCGGGTGTCGAGCCAGGAATTCATCCGCCGGTGCAGGGCGAAGGCGACCTCGAGCTGCTTCAGGTCGGCTTCCACGGCCGACTGCATGTCCGGGTACTGCAGCTTGCAGGCGAGCGCCGTGCCGTCGAGCGCGGTGGCGCGATGGACCTGGCCGAGCGAGGCGGCGGCGGCGGGCTTCAGGTCGAAGCGCTCGAACCGCGCCTGCCAGCCGACGCCGAGCTCGGCCTGCATCCGGCGCTTGACGAAGGCCGCGCCCATCGGCGGCGCATCCGATTGCAGCTTCTGCAGCTCGGCCGCGTATTCGGGCGGCAGCAGGTCGGGCACGGTGGCGAGCAGCTGCGCCACCTTCATGATCGGGCCCTTGAGGCCGCCGAGCGCCTGGGCGAGCGCCGCCGCGTTGGTGGTGCCCTCCTTGCCGAACAGGCGTGCGCCCGCCATCCGCGCGGCGACGCCGCCGACATTGGCGCCGACGCGGGCGTAGCGGCTGGCGCGGGCGGAAAAGCGGTTGGCTTCCGGATCGGTCTCTGACATCGGCTGGGTCTGCACCTCTCCCCGACCGCGGAGCGCGATCCGACCGTGTCGGACCGGGCGCTCCGGATCTTGCTTCGACGTGCTTGCCCTCGACGAACCGGACGCCGGACCCTCGGGACGCGCACGACGGACCGGCGCGTCCGGACGCGTCCGCGGATCGCGGCATCCGGGAACGATCGTTCCGTGAGGCTGCAGATAAGCTCTTCGTCGCCTCCCGCCAGGGCGCTGGGTCCCTGGGTCGCGGCACCCTCCGCCGGCTGTCGCCGCGCCGGCCCGCCGGGCCGGCAGGGCGCTCCTCCACGGCGCGAATGTTGCCGCCCGGCCACAATCCCGAGCGATCGGGATTTCCATTCGTTTCCAGCTTGAGTCACGGAAACGTGAGGCTCATACGTTACTGAATTCAAGAACGATGCGCATCGACAAGACATCGTGAATGCCCGAAGGAATGCGTCGATCGCATTCTTCGGAAAGAACACGCACCTTCGCGTGCCGCCATCGGCCGTAGTTCTTCACTCGAATACGGTGACATTCATGCCCTTGACCTTTCGTCCGCGCGCGCTCGGCGTCGCAGGCCTGACCTATGCCCTGTGCGCGACGGTTTCCCCGGCGGCTCTGGCGCAGTCGGCCGGCTACCAGGATCCCGGTCGCGTCGGCGACCCGGCAAGCTGGCGCACCCCGGAATACTTCGCCGATTACGGCAAGGCCTCGATGAACGCCGACCAAGCCTATGCCCGCGGCATCACCGGCAGGGGCGTCCTGGTCGGCTCGGTGGATTCGGGGTTCCTCGGGACGCATCCGGAATTCGCCGGCCGCGCTCGGGCGATCACCAACACCGGCAGCTATTCCTCGAGCAGCTTCCGCTACGACAGCGGCACGACGCGCTCGGACTTCTTCACCGCCGGCCAGCCCTATTCGGTGCCCGGCACCTGGGTGCGCGGCGTCAACGACGACCACGGCACCCACGTCGACGGCACCATCGTCGCCAACCGCGACGGCACCGGCACCCACGGCGTCGCCTTCGGCGCCCAGCTGATCGCGACCAACACCAACGGCACCGACTCGTCGATCTACGGCCCGAACGCGGACTACGCCTACTTCAAGGGCGCCTACGGCAACCTCGTCGCGCAGGGCGCACGGCTGATCAACAGCAGTTGGGGCAGCCCGCCGCCGCGCGACAACTACAACACGCTGGCCGGCCTCACGGCCGCCTACGCCCCCTTCACGCGCCAGCTCAGCTGGCTCAACGCCATCGCGGATGCGGGCCGCGCCGGCGTGATCCAGGTCGTCGCCGCCGGCAACGCCGGGGTCAACAACCCGACCATCCGCGCGGCGCTGCCCTACTTCCAGCCGGACCTCGAGAAGGACTGGATCGCCGCGTCGGGCCTGAATGCCGCCGACCAGACCCAGTTCAACCGCTGCGGCGTCGCCAAGTACTGGTGCATCGCCGCGCCCGGCCGCAGCATCACCTCGACGGTGGTCAACCTGACGACCGGCGAGGCCGGCTACGGGGTGAAGAGCGGCACCTCGATGTCGGCCCCGCACGTCTCCGGCGCCCTGGCACTGGTGATGGAGCGCTACGCCTACATGACCAACGAGCAGGCGCGCGACGTGCTGCTGACCACCGCCACCCATCTCGGGACCGGCCCCGCCGACGTGCCGAACGAGGTCTTCGGCTGGGGCAAGATCGACCTCGGCCGCGCGATGAACGGCCCGGGCCAGTTCCTCGGCCGCTTCGACGCCAACCTCGGCGCCGGCGTCGCCGACACCTGGTCGAACAACATCTCCGACGCGGCCCTGCGCCAGCGCTTCGTCGAGGACAGCGCCGAGCACGCGGCCTGGGAGCAGACGAAGGCGGCGCGCGGCTGGACGAACGGGCTGCCCGCGACGGCGACGCCCGACGAGCAGGCCGAGTACGGATGGCGGGTCGCCCGCGACCAAGCCTTTCTCGCGCGCACCTACCAGGGCGGCCTGACGAAGTCCGGCGGCGGCGTGCTCGAGCTGACCGGGGCCAGCACCTATACCGGCACCACCGAGGTGAACGGCGGCCTCCTCGCGGTCAACGGCTCCATCACCTCGACGGCCAACGTCAACGCGGGCGGCACCCTCGGCGGCGGCGGCAGCGTCGGCGCCCTCAACGTCCGCGGCGGCGGAACGGTCGCGCCGGGCAACAGCATCGGGACGCTGACGGTCGCCGGCAACGCGACCTTCGCGGCCGGCTCGCTCTACGCCGTCGAGGTCGCGCCGGGCGGGCGCAGCGACCGGATCGCGGCGGCCGGCACGGCGCAGATCGCCGGCGGCACCGTCTCGGTGTCGCTGGAGAACGCCGCCGCGCCACTCAGCGCGGCCGAAGCCCGGAGCCTTCTCGGGCAGCGCTACACCATCCTGACCGCGGCCGGCGGCGTCGCCGGGCGCTTCGACCTCGCGACCCCGAGCTACACCTTCATCGGGACCGACCTCGCCTACGGCGCCAACGCCGTCGACCTCTCGGTGTCGCGCAACGCGACGACCTTCGCCTCGGTCGGCACGACGCGCAACCAGTCCGCGGTCGGTGCCGGCATCGAAGGCCTCGGCGCCGGCAACCGCCTCTACGAGACCATCCTCATGACCACCAACCCGGAGGCGGCGCGCAGCGCCTTCGGGTCGCTGGCCGGCGACATCCACGCGAGCACGGTCTCGGCCGAGTTCGAGACCGCGTTCTTCGTCCGCGAGGCGATCCTCGACCGGATGCGCTGGGGCTCCACCCCCGGGGCGCCCGAGAGCCTGAACTACGGCACCCTGCCCGCCACCTACACGGCGGACCTGCCGGGCCGCCGCGTCGCGCCGTCGCCGGTGCCGATGCAGGTGATCGATCCGCGGGTCGCCGGGTTCTGGGGCCAGGGCTTCGGCGCCTTCGGGCAGGCGCGGACCGACGGCAACGCCGCCGGGCTCAACCGCCAGACCTCGGGCTTCGTGCTCGGCGGCGACGTGCGCCTCGAGAACGGCATCCGGGTCGGCGTGGCCGGCGGCTACACCACGACCAGCCTCGACACGGCCGGCCGCCTGCAATCGGCGACGATCGAGAGCGGCTTCGGCGGCGTCTACGGCGGGTACGAGCTCGGCCCGGTCTCGCTGCGGCTGGGCGCGGTCTACGCCGACAATTCGGCGCGCACGCGCCGCACCGCTCTGTTCGCCGGGCTGACCGACACGCCGAGCGCCCGCACCGGGGGCTCGACGATCCAGGGTTTCGGCGAGATCGGCTACCGGATCTTCCTCGGCGAGGGCCGCTCGGCGCTGGTCTCGAAGGATCCCGTCGCGCCGGCGGTCCAGGCGCTCAGCTACATCGAGCCGTTCGTCGGGGGCGCCTACGTCTCGATCGGGCGCGACCGCTTCGTGGAGACCGGGGGCCTCGCGGCGCTCACGAGCTTGGCCCGCGATTACGACCTCGGGGCGGCCACCGCCGGCGTCCGGGCGCAGACGAGCCTCGACCTCGGGTTCGGAACGCCGGTCTCGGCCCATGGCCTGATCGGCTACCGCCGCGCCTTCGGCGACGTCGTGCCCAAGGCGCTGCTCGCCTTCGGTACCGGACCGAGCTTCCTGACCGCCGGCATCCCGATCGACCGCGACGCCCTCGTCGCCGAGGCCGGGCTCGACCTGCGGGTCTCGGCCAACGCCACGATCGGCATCGCCTATACCGGGCAGGTCGGGTCCCGCGCCGAGGACCATGCGGCGAAGGGCAACTTCACCTATCGCTTCTGATACGCCGCCCGGGCCCGGCCGACGATCCACGGCCGGGCCCCGCCGCGACGCAAGGGACGCCTCGGCCGGCGGCGCGTGCGGAGTCGGGTCACGGCGCTCGCGCAGGCGGCCGACGGAGCCGAGCGTTGCCCTCGGGTGTTGAGACGTTGCCGCGACGCCGAGGGAGGGTCGTCGGCCATGGATCCGCCGATGACCTACGCACGCGTCGCCTTCGCCCTGATCCTCTGCGCCGGCCCCTGTCTCGCCGCGCCGTCCCCGGCCGAGGAGGAGGCCGAGATGGTCCAGGGGATGGTGCGCATCGTCGGGGCGCAGGCCGGCATCACGCTGTACTGCCGGAAGACCTACACGATCGACGACACGGTGTCGGACGGGCTGCTCCGGACGGTTCGTCCCACCCTCGACAAGGCGATCGGCCACCGGCAGGCGCAGGCTGCGATCGACGAGGAAGGGCAGCGCCTCGCTCGGGAGATCGCGGAGGTCGGCGCCGAGCGCTGGTGCGCCGACCAGCGCGACATCCTCAACACCGACGGGGTCCGCGTCTTTTTGGACTGAGCGCCCGCCGTGGATCGGCCTCATTAACCGATCACCGGCATCCTACGATCCATCGTAAGGGTTCCAGCGTGCCGAAGATCCCCACCGTCGCCGTAGCCGGATTGTGGTCCGCGATCACCGTGGCGGCGCTCGGCGTCGTTGCGATGGATCAGGCGCAATCGATGCGCCGCGCCGAGGCCATCACCGCGCCGGCCGCCATCGCGGCCGATCCCGCGACCACGGCCGCGATCATCCTCACCGACGCGACCGGCAACCGATACCGGATGCGGGTCGACTGAGAGCCGCTAGCTCGGCTGCTCCTCGGTCTGCGCGATCGCGGCCGCGTCGTCCATCGGCGGCGTCGGGCCGAGGTCGGGCATCGGATCGCCGGTCGGCTCCTGGGGGCCCGGCGACGGGTCTCCGATCGGCGCCGGATCGTCGCCCGGTCGCGGGGTGTCGGCGTCGCTCATCGTCTCGCTCCCAGGATGTATCCGCGGGCAAAGCGGCGAGCAGCGCGCGCGTTCCCTGCTCCCTCGCCAAGCTCTGCTCACTCGCCAAGTTCCATTCCGTCGTCGAGTGCTCCGCCGACGGAGGCGCCCCGGGGCAACCGTCGGGATCGCCGACCGCCACCGGAACCACGAGGCCGGTCGGCCACCCGGCTATCGACGGGAGGGATCGACGCTCGGCTGTCGCCGGTGGACCTTGCGAGAGCCATCGGGTCGGACCGCGTAGGCATTCCCGCTGCGGATCGCCTCATCCACGTTGCGCGGGCCGGCGATGCCCTCGGTGCCCCCGGGTGCCGTCGCCGGGAGCTGCCCGCCCGGCGGCGTCGGGGCCGCGCCCGAGAGCGCGAGGG
>NZ_VRUV01000809.1:0-1437 GCF_008039455.1 Methylobacterium sp. WL116 | reverse complement strand
CGCATCCGCAGCCATGCGCTGGTGCGCAACGTGGCCTCCGCGGTCGCCCGCGCGCCAGCACTTGCGCGCGGGCGACCTCGGAGGCCACGTTGCGCACCAGCGCATGGCTGCGGATGCGGACCACGTCCTCGGGCGCCCACGCCGCCGGGCGCGTCCCGAGGGCGGCGAATTCCGGCGGCAGCAGGTCGGGACGCTCGAGGGTCAGGGCGACGTAGACGTTCAGCCCGGCGACGAAGGCCTCGACGATGTTCCGAGTGCGCGGATGCCCGTAGGCCGCCCACTCGGCCTCCATGTCGCCACGGTACAGGAACAGCCGCGCCGCCCGGTCCTGCGCGAGGTAGCCCGGCCCGAAATCGGCAGCGAGCAGCCCGAGGCCGCGCTTGCGCCACAGGTCGAGCTGCCACAGCCGGTCGCGGGCGGCGTTGAACCCCTGCACGCGAAAGACGTCGTCCTGCGACGCGGCGCGGAGATGCGGCACGCCGTGGCGGTCGACGCGGATCTCGGCGGGCGCGGACAGGCCCGGGAGGGTGAAGGTGGTCACGCCCGCGTCCCCTGCCCTGATGCCGCAAGCCGGGACGTCGACGGCAAGGCATCACGCCGAGATCCGCGCGCATCCCCTCGCCCCGCCTGCGGGGAGAGGGCCGCGACGACCTCGTCGTCGTCGCGGCGAGGCGGCAGCCGACGGTGAGGGGGTCTCGACGAAGGAGCCTCGTCCGTCCGCGCCCCCTCACCGCCGCTTCGGCTTCGCCGCCGCTTCCCACAGGCACGACGAGGTGCCTGCGGGCCTCTCCCCGCGTGCGGGGAGAGGGGAAGGGAGGGCCTTTCGGGCATCGGCACGCCGGCTGAAGGAGACGAAACGGACGCGGCGGCTGTCTGTCCGGTCCTCACAGAGCCACCTCGATCAGGAACGGCCCGCGCCGGGCCAGCGCCCCGCGGAACACGTCGATGAAGCTGGCTAAATTCTCCACGCGGCGCGCCTCGACGCCGAAGCCTTTGGTGAGGCTGACCCAGTCGATCGCCGGGTCGTCCAGCGTCAGCATGCCGATCGCCTTCGGGCCGGGATTGGCGGCGCCGACGTTGGCGAGCTCGTGGCGCAGGATGGCGTAGGAGCGGTTCGACCAGATCAGCGTCACCACGTCGAGGCGCTCGCGGGCCTGGGTCCACAGCGCCTGGGCGGTGTAGAGCGCGCTGCCGTCGGCCTGCAGCGCGATCACCTTGCGGCCGGGGCAGGCGATGGCGGCGCCCGTCGCCATCGGGATGCCGAGGCCGATCGCGCCGCCGCCGAGCTGGAGCCAGCTGTGGGGCGCGGCCGCATGGGTCTGCCCGAAGAAGTTGCGGCCGGTGGTGATCGACTCGTCGCAGACGATCGCGCCCTCGGGGATCAGCGCGCCGAGCACCCGGCCGATGGCGGCGTCGGCGAGCGCGCCGGCGGACGAG
>NZ_VRUV01000808.1:0-1438 GCF_008039455.1 Methylobacterium sp. WL116 | reverse complement strand
GGATCAGGGTCGGGCCGACCGCGTCGGCCGGGTCGCCCGCGAGGGCGCTTCGCCGCTCAGGGCGTCTCGCTCGCGAGGTAGGCGACCATCATCTCGGCCACGGCGCGGCCGGCATAGGCCGGCGGGCTCTCGCCCCGGCGCACCGGGAAGGCGTCGACGATCCTGCGGCCGGCCAGGATGCCGCGCACCTCGTCGGGCATCAGGCCGTCGTCGATGGCGGTGGCGAAGGCGGCCCGGCCGTAATGCCGGCGGTGCGCCCGCGCGGCCAGGGCGAAGGTGCGGGATCCGAATGTCCGTCCCGCGCCGGATGCGTCAAATGCCGTGTCGTGATGGCCCATCGCCGTCGTCCTTCCGTGCCGTATTGCGATCCTTCCCCGTGCCGTCGGTGCGACGACACGACGGGATCGGACGGGCCTCGGGTCGGGACTTGCGCATGGCGACGATCATGCCGGCCTCCGGGCGGCGTGCTGCCACCTCTTGGGTTCGATGCTGATGATCCTAGCCAATGCGGCCGGGGATGTGCTTCCAAAGATCGCCGCCCCTGCAGGTCGGTCCTGATGCGGACGGATCGAACCGCAGAAGGATCGCGATCGCCGGCCGGTCGGGCCCGCGGCGTCGGCGCCGTGGATTTGCGCGGCCGCCCCACTGGCGTTCCGGACGCGCGCACGCCAGAATCGCCGCCATGCACGACGGCACCCGCGTGGAGATCACGCCCGAGATCCTTCTCAAGGCCTACGCCGCCGGCATCTTCCCGATGGCCGAGGACGCCGACGACCCGACGCTGTACTGGGTCGAGCCCCGCGCCCGCGGGGTGCTGCCGCTCGACGGGTTCCGCGTGTCGAAGCGGCTCGCGCGCACGGTGCGCTCGGACGTGTTCGAGGTCCGCAGCGACACCGACTTCGACGGCGTGATCGGCGGCTGCGCCGCCCCGCGCCGCGAGAGCGAGCGCACCTGGATCAACGGCCGCATCCGCGAGCTCTACGGCGCGCTGTTCGACCGCGGCCACGCCCACACGATCGAGGTCTACGCCGGCGAGCCGCGCCGGCTCGTCGGCGGCCTCTACGGGGTCTCGATGGGGGCGGCCTTCTTCGGCGAGAGCATGTTCCACGAGGTGCGCGACGCCTCGAAGGTCGCCCTCGTCCACCTGATGGGACGGCTCCGCGCCGGCGGATACCGCCTCGCCGACACCCAGTTCGTCACCGAGCACCTCGCCCAGTTCGGCGCCGAGGAGCTGCCGCGCCACGTCTACAAGCGCCGGCTCGCCGAGGCGCTGGGCCACGCCGCCGACTGGAACGCCTGGCCGACGGACGGCAGCGTCCGAGGGGCGCAGGCCCTGGCCGCCCTCGGGCCGGGCTCCGCGGAGGCGTGAGGCTCCCCTTCCCTCCCCCGCTTCAGGGGGGAGGGAAAGGGGGATGCGGTCAGCGGAAGATCGCGTCGA
>NZ_VRUV01000807.1:0-1443 GCF_008039455.1 Methylobacterium sp. WL116 | reverse complement strand
GGCACGGCGAGGAACGCCGCGAGCGCGGCCCGGCGCAGGAAGCGAGGCCCGCTCATGCGGCCTGCGAGGCCGAGGTGTGGGTGAGCAGCGCGTAGAGGGCGTGCCCGTCGCGGGCCGCGCGGATCCGGTCGAGGATTCCCGGCTCGCGCAGGATGCGCGCGACCTGGGCGAGCGCCTTCAAGTGGTCGGCGCCCGCGCCCTCGGGGGCGAGCAGCAGGAAGGCGAAGTCGACCGGGCGGCCGTCAAGGGACTCGAAGTCGACCGGGCGGTCGAGGCGGGCGACGAGCCCGAACAGCCGGTCGAGCCCCGGCAGCTTGCCGTGCGGGATCGCGACGCCGTCGCCGATGCCGGTGGAGCCGAGGCGCTCGCGCTGGAGCAGGGTCTCGTAGACGTCGCGGGCGTCGAGCGCCGGCAGGCGGCGGACGGCCTGGGCGGCGAGGTCCTGCAGCACCTGCTTCTTGGCCCGGGCGCGGAGCGAGGGCACCACGGAATCCGGATCGAGGAATTCCAGCATCGGCATTGAAGGACCGCCCGTCCGATCGAAAGCCATGGGGGCCCCGCCCCCATGAAGAGGGGGCGCGCCGCGTTGTCCGCGCGGCCCAGCCCCGAAAACATCAATCCCCGCGCCGACGGGCCGGTTCCGGCTCCCTCGGCTCAGGCCGCGGCGCTCGGCGGGTCGACCCAGCCGATCGCGCCGTCGCTGCGCCGGTATACGACGTTGATGCGGCCGGTGCCAGCATGGACGAAGACGATCACCGGGGCGCCGGTGAGGTCCAGCGCGGTGACCGCCTCGCTCACCGAGTGGCGCTTGAGGGTCTTGGTGCTCTCGGCCACGATCGGCGGATGGTTCGAGCCGTCGTCGGGCTCGTCCTCGTCCTCCTCCGGCGCGGCGAAGACCGCATAGGCCGCCTCGACCGCGGCGCCGTTCGGGCCCCCGTTCGGCCCTTGGGCATGCTCCTTGAGCCGGTGCTTGTAGCGGCGCAGGCGCTTCTCCAGCCGGTCGGCGGTCTGCTCGAAGCTGGCGCGGGCGTCGTGCGCGGTGGACGACGCCTCGATGGTGAGCCCGGAGACGAGGTGCAGCACGCAGTCGGTGCGGTAGGCGGTGCCGTCGCGCCGGAGCGTGACGTGGCCGGTGCTCGAGTCGTTCATGTGCCCGTCGAGATACTTGGACAGGGTCGCCGCCATCCGCTCGTCGACCCGACCCCTGAGGGCTTCGCCGAGGTCCAGGCCGTGGCCCGTGACGCGCAATGACCCCATGTATCCTCCGGTTTGGTTGACCCTGGTCTCTTGCCCGCGGATCGAGGCCCGCGGGATTCGGCGGAACGCCGACCCGCCGTCGCGGCGGGGGACGGAGTTAAGGAGTCGGCGCAGGGGAAGTCAACGGAGAGGGCCGGCCCCTCCGGCGGCGGCCGCGACGCCGGGGCGAACCCGAAGCCGCGGCGC
>NZ_VRUV01000806.1:0-1445 GCF_008039455.1 Methylobacterium sp. WL116 | reverse complement strand
CCCCCGGCCCGCCCGCGCGCCGCGGCGCCCGGCGCTGGAGGAGCACGCCTCGACGGAGCAGACCCGCGCCGAGCCGTCCCGTACCAAGCCGGCGATCGCGCGGGCGACCCGTCCGCGGCCGGCCGACGAGATGCTAGCGCCCCTCGCCGAGGGACCGACCCGGCGCCAGCAGCGCGCGGCGGCCTCGGCGACGCTGGCGTCCGGCGTGCAGACGCTGACCGTCGAGACCGACGAGGCCGGGATGCGGATCGACCGCTTCCTCACCGCGCGGTTCCCGCAGCTGCCCTTCGCCCGGGTCCAGAGCATCGTCCGCAAGGGCGAGCTGCGGGTCGACGGCAAGCGCGCCAAGCCCAACGACCGACTCGAGCCGGGCATGGCGGTGCGGGTGCCGCCGCTCAAGCTCGACCAGCCCGCCGACCGGCCGCGCAACCCGGTGCGGGACCAGAACGACGCCGAGTTCATCCGCTCGCTGATCCTCTACGAGGACGCGGACATGATGGTGCTGAACAAGCCGTTCGGCCTCGCGGTCCAGGGCGGCTCGGGCACCGTCCGGCACGTGGACGGGCTGCTCGAGGCGCTGGCCGGCCCACACGGGCAGAAGCCGCGCCTCGTCCACCGCCTCGACAAGGACACCGCCGGCTGCCTGATCGTCGCCAAGACCCGGGTCGCGGCGGCGACGCTCGCCAAGAGCTTCCGCTCGCGGGCGGCCCGGAAGATCTACTGGGCGCTCACCGCCGGCGTGCCGCGCACGCCGCAGGGCCGGGTCTCGACCTACCTCGTCAAGGAGGAGCCGACCGATGCCGACGCCCGCATGCGGATCGCCCAGCACGGCGAGGAGGGCGCCACCCACGCGCTGACCTACTACGCCACCGTCGACCAGGCGGCGCAGAAGGTGTCGTGGCTGTCGTTCAAGCCGGTGACCGGGCGGACGCACCAATTGCGGGCGCATGCCGCCCATATCGGGCATCCGATCGTCGGCGACCCGAAATACTTCTCGGTCGAGAACTGGGCGCTGCCCGGCGGCATCCAGAACCGGCTCCACCTGCTCGCCCGCCGGATCGTGATCCCGCATCCGCGCACCGGCAAGCCGATCGACGTGAGCGCGCCGCTGCCGCCGCACATGGCCCAGAGCTGGAACCTGCTCGGTTTCGATGCCGCGCGCTACGACCCGATCGTCGACGCGCCGGAGGCGTGAGGCCAAGCGTTCGTGATCGCGGCGGCGACCGGCCGTCGTGCACCGCGCGGGCCGCGAGGGTTGGCAACCGCCCCGCGAGGCTCATATCCTCGAAGGGCACCGGGCCGGCGGCCATCCGCCCTGGGCACCCGGCCGACATCGACCCTCGTGGTGAGACCTGATCGACATGAAGCTCACGACGCTGGCCTGCCTCGCCGCCCTCGGCCTGCTCGGCCCCGAGACGCTGGCGACGGCCGCGCCCGCGGCGCCC
>NZ_VRUV01000805.1:0-1448 GCF_008039455.1 Methylobacterium sp. WL116 | reverse complement strand
CTCATGCCTTCGCGGATCCGCTCGGGATCGGTCCCCCCCTGCCCTCGCCGCGCGAAGGTCCGTCCCCTGGCCTTCGCACCGCACGATCCTATCTGGTTTCATTCCAAGCTGCGCCATCCCAGCTGCGCCATGCCCGGAGATCGCATGATACCTCTCAGGCTCACCGTGAACGGCACGGTGCGCGAGGTCCTCTTGGAGGATCCCCGCGTGACCCTGCTCGACCTGCTGCGCGAGCGCCTCCATCTCACCGGATCGAAGAAGGGCTGCGACCGCGGCCAGTGCGGCGCCTGCACGGTGCTGGTCGACGGCCGGCGGATCAACGCCTGCCTCGCGCTCGCCGTCAGCCTCGACGGCGCCTCCGTCACCACCATCGAGGGGCTGGCGGACGGCGACGCTCTGCATCCGGTGCAGGCGGCGTTCATCACGCATGACGGCTTCCAGTGCGGCTTCTGCACGCCGGGCCAGATCATGAGCGCGGTCGGGCTGATCACGGAGGGGCAGGCGGGGACCGATCCCGAGCGGATCCGCGAAGGCATGAGCGGCAACCTCTGCCGCTGCGGCGCCTATGCCGGCATCAGTGAGGCGGTGCTGGCCGCGCAGGGCGCCGGCGACGGCGCGGCGATCCGGGAGGACGCGGCGTGAACCTGTTCGACTACACCCGTCCCGCCAGCGTCGCCGAGGCGATCGCGGCGGCGCAGGCGCCCGGAGCGGCCTATCTCGGCGCCGGCACCAACCTGCTCGACCTGATGAAGGGCGGCGTCGTGACGCCGGCCCGCCTCGTCGACGTCACCCGCCTCCCCGGCCTCGACCGGATCGAGTTCCTGGACGACGGCGGCGTGCGCATCGGCGCGCTGGTGCGCAACAGCGACCTCGCCCACGATCCGCGCTTCGCCAAGACCTATCCCGCGGTGGCCGAGGCGCTTCTCGCGGGCGCCTCGGCGCAGCTGCGCAACGCCGCGACCGCCGCCGGCAACCTGATGCAGCGTACCCGCTGCCCGTACTTCGCGGATGCCACCTCCCCCTGCAACAAGCGCGCGCCGGGCTCGGGATGCGCCGCGATCGGCGGGGCGACGCGGCTGCACGCGGTGCTCGGCTGGAGCGAGCACTGCATCGCCACCAACCCATCGGATTTCTGCGTGCCGCTGGCGGCCTTCGACGCCGTCGTCGAGATCGAGGGCGCGGGCGGCCGGCGTGCGGTGGCGCTGGTCGACTTCCATCGCCTGCCCGGCGATGCGCCGGAGCGCGAGACCGACCTGGCGCCGGGCGAGCTGATCGTCGCGGTGCGCCTGCCGCCGGAGGCGGCCGGGTTTTCGGCCCATGCCCGCTACCTCAAGGTCCGCGACCGCACCTCCTACGCCTTCGCGGTGGTCTCCGCCGCGGCCGGCCTGCGCCTCAACGGCGACCGGATCGGCGAGGCCCGCCTCGCGCTCGGCGGGGTGGCGCTGAAG
>NZ_VRUV01000804.1:0-1450 GCF_008039455.1 Methylobacterium sp. WL116 | reverse complement strand
GGCCGTCGACGCGGGCGGGGACGCCGCCCGCGGCCCGGATCAGGCGAACTTCAGCAGCTTGATCGCGGCGAAGTCCTGCACGCCGCCGCCGACGCGCTTGGTGGTGTAGAACAGCACGTAGGGCTTGGCGGAATACGGGTCGCGCAGCACCCGCAGGCCGGTGCGGTCGACCACGAGGTAGCCGCGGCGGAAATCGCCGAAGGCGAGCGCGAGGCTGCCGGCGGCGATGTCGGGCATCGCCTCGGCCTCCGTCACCAGGAAGCCGAGCAGGGTCGCGGCCCGGTCCGAGGCGGTCGGCGGCAGCCAGAGATAGTTGCCCTCGTTGTCCTTGAACTTGCGGATCGCGCTCTGCGTGCGCCGGCTCATCACGAAGCCGGCGTTCTGGCGGTAGCCGGCCTTGAGGCCGTAGACGAGGTCGAACAGCACGTCGGCCGGGTTCGCCGCCGGGAAGGCGCCGGCCGTGCCGGTGCCGACGATCCCGATCTTGCCCGGCACCCAGGCGTCGTTGCCCACGGTGTCGTAGCTGAGGAAGCCGCGCGGGCGGCTGACGCCGTTGCCGGTGACGAAGGCGACGCTCTCCTGCTCGGAGAACGCGGTCTCGACCTCGTCGGCGAGCCAGGCGTCGATGTCGACCACGGCGTCGTCGAGCAGGGTCTGGGTCGCGGCCGGCATGGCGTAGAGCTCCATCGCCGGGAAGTTCAGCTCCGACAGCACCGGCCCGTCGGTGGCCGGGCGCGGCGCGGTCTCGGCGATCCAGCCGGCGATTGGGGCGCCGGTCGCCACCGCGCGCTTGTACTGGCCGCCCGAGATGGTGCGGACGCTGGCGATGGCACGGATCGGCGACAGGTCGGCTAGGCGCTTGAGCACCTCGCGCTCGATGGTCTGCGGCACGAGGTAGCCGCCGTCCGGGCCGGATCCGGCCAAGAGCGCCTTGGCCTCCAGGCTCTTCAGGCCGCCGCTCTCGCCGGCGCGGACGTAGAGGTCGAACGCCGTCTTGTGCTCGTCGGCGGCCGCATCGCGCGGCTGCTCGGGCCGGCCGAGCGGCGGGCGGGCGCGGTCCAGGGTGATCCGGTCGAGGCGCGTCCGAGCACTGTCCAGCGCCGCATCGATCCGCGCGAGCTTCTCCTCGGTGAGCACGTCGGGCCCGAGCCGGCCCTCGATCTGGGCGAGCCGGGTGTCGTTGGTCTCCTTGAAGGCCTCGAAGGCCTGGGTCAGCCCGTCGAAGGCGTCCCGCGCGGTGCCCGGCTCGGCGCCGGGCCGCCCGGCCTTGTTCTCCAGCAGCACGCGATCGGACTTGGTCTCGAAGGTCTCGTGACGGGTCATGTGAGCCTCACCGTTGGAATGAAAAGTTACGCGCGGATCCCTCCCCCTCTGCGGGGGAGGGAAGAACGTGGGCGCCCGCCGCCTCTCACCACCCGGCGGGGGTGGCGGAGCGCCCGGCGGCACGCAC
>NZ_VRUV01000803.1:0-1450 GCF_008039455.1 Methylobacterium sp. WL116 | reverse complement strand
GCCGCCCCCCGGCCGACGCGGCGTGAAACACCCGGGGCCGCCTCGCGTTGATCCGGCACCGGCGCCGCCCTCGGCGCCTCGTGACGGCAGGAGCAGCCCCGATGACCGACGACACCAAGACGCCGCAGGGCGCGGACAAGCAGGGGTTCCAGCAGGGCAGCGCCAAGCCCGGCGACGAGAAGAACCCCGCCAACCAGCAGGACAAGATGGGCGAGCGCCTCGACGACGCCCTCGAGGAGACCTTCCCGTCGAGCGACCCGGTCTCGGTGAAGATCACCAAGTAGCGCGATCCGCAGGCGTTCGGGGCCGGTGCGCGCGAGGCGCGCCGGCCCTTTTCGTTGCGGTGCTTCCGCTGCGGGCACGGACAACGCAAGCACGCGCGGACGGGGAAGGCACGGGGACGCCGAGCGGTCCCGTGCGGAGCGCCCTCCGCCCTCAGCGGCCGCGCAGGAAGAAGAACCAGATCAGGAGGATGACGGGGATCGGGATCCCGATGAGCCACAGCAGGCCGCCGGTCAGCATGTCTTTCTCCTATGTTGCACGAGAGCAACGGGACCATCCCGGAAACCGTTCCGCCGCGCGGACGCCCGCGATCCCCGCCCGCCGCCAAGCTTCCGCTGGACGCCGGCCGCACGATCCTGTCTCATCGGAACGAAGACGCGTCCGGGAGGCACGCCATGGCCGACGATCCGCAATCGCAGGGGCGCCTGACCCGCGCGTCGAGCTTCGTCTTCCTCCACACCGAGCACGCGATCTACGCGGCCCTGGGCCTGCTGCTCGCCTTCACCGCGCTGATCGCGCTGGTCGACGCCGTCGGGCTCACCTTCGAGGCGCTGCGCTCGCTCGGGGGCGCCGCGCAGACCCTGGAGGTGGTCGACCGGCTGCTGTTCCTGCTGATGCTGGTGGAGATCCTGCACACGGTGCGGGTCTCGATGCGCTCCGGCAAGCTCACCTGCGAGCCGTTCCTGATCGTCGGGCTGATCGCCTCGATCCGGCGGGTGCTGGTGATCACCCTGCAATCCTCCGAGATCATGCACGGCAAGGACTGGTCGCAGGAGAAGGCGGCCCTGTTCCAGGCCTCGATGATCGAGCTCGGCGTGCTCGCCGGCCTGATCCTCACCATGGTGGCCTCGATCTTCCTGCTCCACCGCGCCCGCGACGATGACAAGCCGGCCGGCGAGGAGACCGAGGGGTAAGCCCGGGTAACTGGCCCGGCCGCGCCGCGAAGGGCACGGCATCGCACCCGTCCGGAGACCTGCCATGCGTCGCACGATCTCGCTCGCGCTCCTCGCCGCCCTGCTCGGCGCCCCGTTCTCCCCTTCCGCCGTCTCCCCGGCGGACGCGGCCGGGCGGCCGGTGGTGGTCGAGCTGTTCACCTCGCAGAGCTGCTCGTCCTGCCCGCCGGCCGAGGCGCTGCTCGGGCAGATCGCGCGCGAGGGCGGCGCCGTGC
>NZ_VRUV01000802.1:0-1452 GCF_008039455.1 Methylobacterium sp. WL116 | reverse complement strand
CCATCGAGATCGCCGAGCGCGGCTACCTCGCGCCGATCGTGGTGCAGCAGAAATGGGCCGCCGCGGCAGCGGTCCCCGACCTCGTGCGCCAGCCGGGCTTTTCGGAGTTCTTCCTGCCCCGCGGCCGCGCGCCGGATGTCGGCGAGCTGGTCACGCTCAAGGCCGCCGCGCGGACGCTGCGCGCCATCGCCGAGACGAAGGGCAAAGCCTTCTACGAGGGCGAGATCGCCGAGGCCATGGCGCGGCACGCGGGCGCGAACGGCGGCGCGATGACGGTGGCGGACCTGTCCGCCTACCGCCCGGAATGGGTGACGCCGACGCGCAAGGACTACCGCGGCTACACGCTGCACGAGATCCCGCCGAACGGGCAGGGCATCGCCGCGCAGATCGCGCTGGGCATCCTCGAGAGCTTCGACCTCGACGGGATGGCGGTGGACGGGGCGGAGGCGCAGCACCTGCAGATCGAGGCGATGAAGCTCGCCTTCGCCGACACCTACGCCCACGTCGCCGACGGGCCCGCGATGCGGGTGAGCCCCGAGGCGATGCTCGACGACGCCTACCTCGCGTCCCGCGCCAAGCTGATCGACCCGCGCCGCGCGCAGGATTTCGGCGCCGGCAACCCGGTGCGCGGCGGCACGATCTACCTCACCGCCGCCGACGAATCCGGGATGATGGTGAGCTTCATCCAGTCGAACTTCATGGGCTTCGGCTCCGGCGTGGTGGTGCCGGAGTGGGGCCTGTCGCTGCAGAACCGCGGCTACGGCTTCGTCCTCGACGAAGCGAGCCCGAATTGCGTGGCGCCGGGCAAGCGCCCGTTCCACACCATCATCCCCGGCTTCCTCACGCAGGGCGGCGCCCCGGTGATGAGTTTCGGCGTAATGGGCGGCAACATGCAGCCGCAGGGCCACGTGCAGACGCTGGTGCGGATGATCGACCACGCCCAGAACCCGCAAGCCGCCTGCGACGCCCCGCGCTGGCGCTTCAACCAGGGCCTCGAGATCAACGCCGAATCCGCGATGCCGGCGGACACGCTCGACGGCCTCGTCGCCCGCGGCCACCGGGTCGCGGTGATCCGGGACAGCTACCAGGATTTCGGCGCCGGCCAGTTCATCTGGCGGATGGGCGACCCCGGCGTCGAAGGCTACGCCGCCGCCAGCGACCCGCGCCGCGACGGGCAGGCGGTGGTCTGGTGAGGCCGAAGCGCCCCGACGCGGCATCCCGGGTCGCCGCTGGCGATCGCGCGCCGAGCGGTTAGGCTGGCGCGGCGAAACATCCGTCCGCCGAGGCTCCCGGCCATGAACCCGTTCCTGTTCCAGACCACGCCGAACCTGCTGTTCGAGGCCGGGGCGGCGGGCAAGATCCCCGAGCTGGTCGCCAAGTTCGGCGCGCGAACCATCCTGCTGGTGACCGACCGGGGCGTGCGCGCCGCCGGGCTGACGCGGGCGGCCGAGG
>NZ_VRUV01000801.1:0-1455 GCF_008039455.1 Methylobacterium sp. WL116 | reverse complement strand
GCCTCGAAGCCGGTCCGCGTGCCGGCAGCGGGCGCACCCTCCTCGTCGTCGAGACCGCGGGCCCCGGCCGGCCTGCAGCAGGCCCGAGCCTCGTCGAAGCGATCGAGGCGGCGCTCTCGGGCCGGGCCTCCGCGCTCTCGGTCGACCTGAACGGACCGGCCTCCGACGCCGACGCGCCGGGCCTGACGGATCTCGTCGCCGGGGAGGCCGCCTTCCTCGACGTGATCCAGGCCGAACGCGGCTCCGGGCTGCACCGGATCGCCGCCGGCTCGCTGGAGACCGAGGTGCTGCTCGAGGAGCCGGACGCGGTGGCGATCACCGTCGAGGCGATGGCCGAGGCCTACGACTGGGTGGTCTGCCGCCTGCGGGCGGAGCCGGGCGCGCACGCCCTGCTCCCCGCCCTCGGCGGCCTGATGGACAGCGTGATCATCGCCTCGAACGCGGCCCTCGACGATCCCGATCTCGGCGACCTGTTCGCCAGCGCCGAGGATTCCGGCGCGGGCCAGGTCCTCGTCGCCCAGGACCGGCCGGCTCAGGCCCGCGCCGTCCGCACCGAACCGATGGCGCTGCGCCTGTCGGCGGCGTGACCGGAGCCCCGCCGTCTCCGTGCGGAGACGGCGGGGCCTCGAGCCGCTTCAACCGCCCTTCATCCGCCGCAGGCGCCGGACGAGGGCGAACAGGCGCGGGTCGCGCTTGATCCGGCGCTTGAGCCGGGTAAGCCGCGTCGCCACGAACCCGTAGGCGTGGCCGCGCAGCGTCACCGGCAGCGTCGCCTCCACCAGCGGGATGGTCTCGTCGCAGACGCTCGCCTTGTAGCGGGCCTCGCCGACGCCGAGGTCGAATGCGCGGCGCCCCTGCGCGGCCTGGTCGCGCACGAGGTGATGGAGCAGCAGGTCGCCGGGGCTGAAGCGGGCGATCTCGGGGTCGGCGTCGAACGCCGTCATCATGCCGCTGTAGCGCGCCCCGTCGACCGCCCCGCCGAAGGTCGCGAGCACGCGGCCGGTCGCCTCCAGCACCAGCGCGTGGATCTCGACCGCCGGGTTCTCGCCCGCGGTGGCGGCCGTGAGGAAGGCGCGGATCGCGGGGTCGGCATAAGGGTCGGCGATGCCCATCGCGGCGAAGCGTGCCGCCTTCTGGGCGTAAAAGGCCGACAGGAACCGCGCGGCCTCGGCGCCGTCGGCGGCCTTGCGGTAGGCGAGGGCGCCGTGCGCCTCGACGAGGCGCTTCTCCTTGGAGCGCAGCTTCTTGCGCGCGTCGGCGCTGAAGGCGCGCTTGAGCGTCGATTCGGGATCGGGCCCGAGCATCATTCCGTAGCCGTCGCTCGGCGCCGCCTCGCCGCGGATCGCCAGCGGGTTGACCGCCCCGTCCCAGGTGCGGGGCTGGTGCCCGAGCGCGTAGACGTCGATGCCGGCGGCGCGCCCGACCAGGCCGAGCGCCGCGATCACGTCCTCGGCC
>NZ_VRUV01000800.1:0-1459 GCF_008039455.1 Methylobacterium sp. WL116 | reverse complement strand
GGATGCCGGCTTCGCCCAGCGGGTGGCGCAGGCCGACGCCTATCTCCACGCCTTCGACGTGGCCGAACGCGACCTGTTCGACGGCGATGCCGCCGCCACGGCACGGATCTGCGCGCGCGTCAGGATGCCGAGGGGCGGGTGGATGCGGGCGAGCAGGCCGTCCCCGGTCGGCATCGGCCGCGCGAGGCTGGGGCACCAACCGCGGCGGTTCGCAGCATCCGGCAGGACGCGACGCGGCACGTTCATTCCGCCGCCTGCGGCATCAATTCGTCGGCCGGCATCGCATTGCGCCGGCTGGTCCAGAGACCGCGGGCGCGGGCCTCGTCGAACCGCTCCAGGATCGCCCGCGTCGCCGCGGGATTGGCGGTGCGCAACGCGTCGAAGGTCTCGGCATCGGCGATCCAGGCGCCGTAGAGCCGGTCGAAGTCGGCATCGGTCACCGCGTCGGTGGTCGCGGCCAGCACGAACACCGCATCAAGCCCTTGAGCGAGTTCCTGGGCGCCGCGATAGCCGTGCCGCAGCTGTCCGGCGATCCAGCGCGGGTTCGCGAGCCGGGCGCGGACGAGGCGGGCGGCGTCCTCGCGGGCGGTGCGCACCTTCGGCGTCTCCGGCCTCGCGGCATCGAGGCTGTAGAGGGTCGGCGTGCCGCCCCCCAAGGCGGCCGCGGCGGCGAACCCGCCCATCGCATCGGCGGCGGCATCGCCGTCGAACAGGTCGCGTTCGGCCACGTCGAAGGCGTGGAGATAGGCGTCGGCCTGCGCCACCCGCTGGGCGAAGCCGGCATCCGCACCCTCCGCGTCGCCGTAGGCATGGGTGCTCGCCGCGAGATAGGCGCGCCCGAGATCGCCGCGCTCGGCCCATGCGCCGTCGAGCGCCGTCTCGGCGGCGCCGGCGCCATAGCGGCCGGGGGCGGCGCCGAAGATGCGAGCCTGGCCCTCGCCACGGCGGCGGGCTGCTGCAAGGGGGTTCTCGTCGTCCTCCTCCTCGCGCTGCGCCACGGCCCGTGCGGCGCGGTCGAGGAGGGCGAGGGTGTCCTGGAAGGTGTCGCGGAACGCGCCCGAGACGCGGCAGGTCACGTCGATGCGCGGCCGGTCGAGCAGGGCGAGCGGCAGCACCTCGAAGCCGGTGACGCGGGTGGTCGCGTGGTCCCAGGTCGGGCGGACGCCCATGAGAGCGAGGGCATGCGCCACGTCCTCGCCGCCGGTGCGCAGCGTCGGCGAGGCCCACAGGTCCATGACGATCCGGGCGGGATACTCGCCCTCGTCCTGGAGGTGGCGCAGGACGATGGCGGCCGCGGCCTTCTCGCCGAGCAGCGTCGCCGCCCGGGTCGGCAGCGAACGCGGATCGAGCGTCATCAGGTTGCGGCCGGTCGGCATCACGTCGGTGCGTCCGCGCGAGGGCGATCCGGATG
Source organism: Methylobacterium sp. WL116 (assembly GCF_008039455.1). Lineage (NCBI taxonomy): Bacteria > Pseudomonadati > Pseudomonadota > Alphaproteobacteria > Hyphomicrobiales > Methylobacteriaceae > Methylobacterium > Methylobacterium sp. WL116. The sequence goes on along the minus strand of NZ_VRUV01000800.1, from coordinate 48 downwards.
GGCCCGGCGCCACGAATCGGCCGTCGAGGGCGGCGAGCAGCCCCGCCC
>NZ_VRUV01000007.1:0-37440 GCF_008039455.1 Methylobacterium sp. WL116 | reverse complement strand
GGTCAGTCGGGCGCCGGGTCGGCCTCGGCCTGTCGATCTACTGCGAGCAGGCGGCGCACGGCACCTCGGTCTATTCGGGCTGGGGCATTCCGATGGTGCCGGGCCACGAGCAAGCCGGCGCCCGACTGACCCCGGACGGGGGCCTCGAACTGCGCATCGGCGCCCATTCCCACGGCCAGGGCCTCGAGACGACGCTAGCCCAGGTCGCCCACGAGATCCTGGGCGTGCCCGTCGCGAGAACCCGTCTCGTCCACGGCGACACCGCGATGACGCCCTATTCCACCGGCTCCTGGGGTTCGCGGGTGATGGTGATGGCTGGCGGCGCGGTGGCCACCGCCTGCCGTGAACTGGCCGACCGGGCGCTCGCCATCGGCGCGCACCTGCTCCAGGCCGAGCCTGTGAATTGTCGGTTCGCGGCCGGACGGGTGATCGGCCCGACGGGCGACGTGTCGCTCGAAGAGATCGCCCGCACCTGGTACCGGCGGCCGCAGGATCTCGCGCCCGACGTGAACCCGGGCGGCCTCGAGGTTACCGCCGGCTACAAGCCGCAGCGCGATTCCGGCACCTTCTCCTACGCCGCGCACGCGGTGGTGGTCGCCGTCGATCCAGACCTCGGCGCGGTCGAGATCTTGGACTATGTCATCGTCGAGGATGGCGGCGTGCTGGTGAACCCGCTGGTGGTCGACGGCCAGATCTGCGGCGGGCTCGCGCAAGGCATCGGCACGGCGCTCTACGAGGAGATGGCCTTCGACGACCGCGGTCAGCCCCTCGCCACGACCTTCGCGGACTATCTCCTGCCCGGCGCCGCCGAGGTGCCCGATCCCCGGATCGACCACATGGAGACGCCCTCCCCCTACACGCAGTTCGGCGTGAAAGGCATCGGCGAGGGCGGCGCCATCGCGCCGCCTGCGGCCCTCGCCAACGCGATCAACGATGCGCTCGGGCCGCTGGGCGTCGAGATGCTGCGGTCGCCGATGAGCCAGCGCCGCATCGTCGAAGCCGTGCTCGCCGCCCGCCATCGGACGGCCGTCGGCGCAAGGGCCGCCGCATGAAGGCCGCCCGCTTCGCCTACGAACGTCCCGCAGACCTCGCTGCGCTCCTCGAGCGGCTCGCCGAGGCCGACGGCTCGGTCAAGCTGATCGCCGGCGGCCAGTCTCTCGGGCCGATGCTGAACCTGCGGCTCGTCGAGCCCGACCGGGTCTTCGACGTGACCGGTGTTCCCGAGTTGCGGCGGGCGAACCTCGACGGCACGACCCTGGTGCTTGGCGCGTGCGTCACGCACGCCGACATCGAGGACGGACGGGTGCCGGACGTGACCGGCGGCGCCATGGCGCGCGTCGCCTCTGCCATCGCCTATCGTCCCGTGCGCAACCGCGGCACCGTCGGCGGCAGCCTCGTCCACGCCGACCCCGCCGCCGACTGGGTCACGGCGCTGATCGCGCTTCGGGCCGAGGTCGAGCTGGTCTCGCGGTCCGGGCGCAGGCGCCTCGCCCTCGACGCCTTCGTCCGCGGCGCCCTCGACGTGGCTCTGGAGCCCGGCGAGATGCTGGTCGCCGTGCGGATCCCCGCGATCCCGCAAGGCTCCGCCTGGGGCTACGTCAAGCACTGTTCGAAGATCGGCGAGTTCGCCCACGCCATCGGCGCCGTCCTGATCGACCGACAAGCCGGACATGGACGGGTGGTGATCGGCGCGATCGAGCGGGCGCCGCTCCTGCTGGCCGACGCCCGCCCGCTCTTCGGCGGCCGCATCGGCGCGGATTTCTCGGACCGCTTCGATGCGAGGGCGGCCGACGACGCCCTGCGAGAGGCGGGTATGTCCGAGGCGATCGACCGCCACGTCCACGTCACCGTGCTCGCCCGCGCCGTGGCGCAGGCGGCACGTCCCGCACCCCTACGCCTGACGGAGGCCGCATGAGCACGGCGGCACTTGCCCGCGACGACCGGATGCCGCTGGCGCTCACGGTGAACGGCCGTGCCGTTCGCACCGAGGCCGAGCCGCGCACGCACCTGGCCGATCTACTGCGCGACACCCTCGACCTCACCGGTACCCATCTCGGCTGCGAGCACGGCGTTTGCGGCGCCTGCACGGTGCTGCTCGACGGCGAGCCGGCCCGCGCTTGCCTGACCCTCGGCGGCGCCTGCGAAGGCAGCGTCGTCACCACCATCGAGGGCCTCGACGACGATCCGATCGCCGCCGAACTGCGCGCCGCGTTCAACCGCGAACACGCGCTTCAGTGCGGCTACTGCACCCCCGGGATGCTGGTCGCCGCCCGCGACCTCGTCATCCGCCTGCCCGAGCCCGACGAGCGGCGCATCCGCGCCGGGCTTTCGGGCAACCTCTGCCGCTGCACCGGCTACGCCGGCATCGTCCGGGCCGTGCGCGCGGTGATCGCCGAGCGCCGGGCGAGGGGCATTCCCGCCGCGGCGCATGGCGGGGCGGATGCCGTGCGCGCGCTCGGGCCTGTCGGCGCCAGGACCGGGACGACCGCCGCCGCAGGGTCGACGACCGCCGCCGCCCGCCCATCGGTCGCGGCACCCGCCGCGATCCTCGATGTCGCGGACGACTTCGAGCCCGCGCATGGCTTCGCGCAGACCTTCGCAGTCGCCCATGCCCCCGAGGCTGTGTTCGCCCTGTTCGGGGATGTGGAGGCCGTCGCCGCCTGCTTGCCGGGCGCCATACTGTTGGGCACGCCGCGGCCGGATGCGGTGGAGGGCGCGCTTCAAGTACGGATCGGGCCGATCACAGCGCGCTTCGCGGGTCGGGCGCGGATCTGGCGCGACGTGCCCGCCCGCACCGGCCGGATCCTGGGGGCGGGCAGCGACGCGGGCGGACGCTCCGCCACCGAGGGCGAGATCCGGTATCGGGTGGAGCCCGGCGAGGCCCCCGGCACGGCGCGGGTGGTGCTCGCTGTCGGCTACACCCTGAAGGGGCCGCTGGCGCAGTTTGGCCGCCCCGGGCTCGTGCGCGACCTTGCGGGGCGGCTCACGGCCGACTTCGCGAATAACCTTGAGGCCCGGCTGTCCGGCGCGGCGCCCGCACCGCCGGCCGACCTCCATCCGATCCGCCTGATCCTCGGCCTGCTGCTCGATCCGCTGCGCCGTCGGTTCGCCGCGTGGCGCCGGCCGCGGCCCTGACCTTCGCCAATCGCCCCATGACGTCCCGGAGATCGACATGACCCGCAAGACCCTCGCGCCCGCCCTGACACACGCCCTGGCCCTGTCGCTGGTCCTCGCATCGAGCACGGCCTACGCGCAGGCGATCCGCATCGGTGTCAACGAGCCGCTCACCGGAGCGTTCGCGGCGTCCGGCACCTACGTGGTCAACGGCGCGAAGATCGCAGCAGATGAGATCAACGCCAAGGGCGGCGTGCTCGGGCGCAAGATCGAACTCGTGATCGAGGACAACAAGAGCAACCCCACCGAGGCCGCGGCAGTGGCCGAGAAGCTGATCACCAGCGACAAGACCCCGGTGCTGATGGGCGCTTGGGGCTCCAGCCTGACGCTGGCCGTGATGCCCAAGCTCGCCGACTACGAGACGGCGATGCTGGTGGAGACCTCTTCGTCCGGCAAGATCACCACGTCCGGCAACCCGTACGTCTTTCGCATCTCGCCGCCCTCGTCCCTGGAGGCCGAGACGTTCGCGCCGATGGTCGCCAAGCTCGGGCTGAAGAAGGTCGACTTCCTCATCCTGAACAACGATTTCGGCCGTGGGGCCGCAGCCGATTTCGGCACGATGCTCAAGGGCAAGGGCGTCGCCGTCGGACTCGTCGAGACCATGGACCAGGGGGCGCAGGACATGAGTGCCCAGCTGTCCAAGCTGAAGGCCTCCGACAGCGATACCATCATGATCACCAGCGCCGTCGACCAGTTGGTGCTGATCTTCAAGCAGATGGCTGCGCTCGGCCTCAAGAAGCGGGTCATCACCACCGGCGGATCGCAGAACCCGGACCAGATCATCGCACAGGCCGGCAGCGCCGCCGAAGGCACGATGCACCTGACGACCTTCCTGCCCTGGTTCCCCGAGAAGACCCCGAACCCGCAGGCCACCGCCTACTTCATCGGCGAATGGAACAATCGCGGCTTCCAGTTCGCCGGCGTCACCGAGAGTTTTCGCGGGTACGACGGCATCCGGGCGATCGCGCAGGCGATCGAGAAGGCGGGGTCCGCCGAGCCCGCCGCGATCACCAAGGCGTTCTGGTCGGTCGACTTCACCGGGCTCAACGGCCCGATCCGCTTCATCAAGGCCGGCCCCGCCGGCAAGGAGAGCGGGCAGAGCAAGCCCGACGTCTACCTGATCGAGATCCGGGACGGGAAGGTCGCGGTTCCGACCCTCTGACGCCGCCAGCCCGATCGATCCCGGCCGGCACCGAGCCCGGCCGGGACCGCCCGCGACGGACAGGGATTGCCCGATGGCAGAATTCTACCAGCACCTCCTCAACACCCTGGTCCTCGGGGGCACCTATGCGCTCCTCGGGATCGGGCTGACGCTGATCTTCGGGATCATGAACGTCGTGAACTTCACCCACGGGGCGCTCTACACGGTGGGGGCCTACCTCACCTACCTCGCGGTGGCCGCGCTCGGACTGAACTTCTTCCTGGCGCTGCCGGCGGCGATCCTCGGGGGCCTCGTCCTCGGGGCCGCGATCGAGCTCGTGCTGCTGCGGCCGTTGCGCGGCTCCGACATCGACACGACGATGCTAGTGATGATCGGGGCCGGCATCGTGCTGCAATCGGGAACGCTCTGGCTGTTCGGCGGCGTCGCCAAGGCGATCCCGACGCCGTTTCCAGAGGCACCGCTTCAGATCGGGCCGGTTTCCGTCTCGTGGCTCCGCCTGTTCGTCCTCGGCGCGGCGCTGACGCTGATCGTGCTCACCTACGTCCTGATCAACCGCACCCGGCTCGGCCTCGCCATGCGAGCGGCCTTCCAGGACCACGACACCGCCGCCCTGATGGGGGTCAACGTGCGGCTGATCTACACCGCAACCTTCGCCATAGGGTCGAGCCTCGCCGCCGCCGCGGGCGCGCTCCTCGGCCCCGTCTACGTGGTGTTTCCGCAGATGGGCGGGATGGCCGAGCTGAAGGCCTTCGCCATCGTCATCCTCGGCGGCCTCGGCAACATCACCGGCGCCGCGATCGGCGGCTTCATCCTGGCGCTCGCCGAGGAACTCGGCGCCGGCTACATCTCCTCGGGCTATCGCGACGCGATGGGCTTCCTGATCATCATCGCGGTGCTGGTGTTCAAGCCGACCGGGCTGTTCGCCAAGGCGGAGCGCATCGGATGACCCGGCTCGCCCCCCTCGCCGTTCTTGCGGGCCTCGGCCTGCTGCCGCTGGCGCTCGGCACCAACCCGTATCTCCACAACGCGATGATCACGACCGGCATCCTGATCATCGCGGCCATGAGCCTGAACCTGCTGCTCGGCTTCACCGGGCAGCTCAGCCTCGGGCACATCGCGTTCTTCGGCATCGGCGCCTACGTCAGTGCCCTGACGAGCCTCGGGTTCGACGTCGACCTCGGCTTCGGCCTGCGCGTCGTGCACGCGCCCTGGCCGGCGGCGATCGGCTTTCCCCTGGCGATCCTGGCGGCGGGCGCGTGCGGCTGGCTCGTGGGGCGGCTGTCGTTCCGGGTGCGCGGCGCCTACTTCGTCATCGTCACGATCTCGTTCGCCGAAGTCGTGCGGCTCGTAGCGCTGAACTGGGTCGAGCTGACCCAGGGGCCGCTTGCGCTCACCGGCATCCCGGCCTTCACCCTCGGCCTCCCGGGGCTCGGCACCTGGACCCTGAAGACCAAGCTGCAGAACTACTATCTTGTCCTCTCGGTCGGTACGCTCTGCTACCTGATCGTCGCCCGCCTCGTCGGCTCGCGCTTCGGCCGGGCGATGCGCGGGCTCAAGGAGAACGAGTCGCTCGCGCTCTCGGTCGGCATCGACGCGACCCGCACGCTCACCATCGCCGCGGTGATCTCGGCGGGAATGGCGGGCGCCGCCGGCAGCCTCTACGCGCATTATCTGCGCATCATCGACCCGGACGTGTTCCAGTTCTCCACCACCGTCACGATGGTGATCATGGTGGTCGGCGGCGGCAAGGGCACCCTGCTCGGGCCGATCATTGGTGGGGTGATCTTCGGGATGCTGCCGGTGGCGCTCCGCCCCGTGATGGCGCCCGAAGCGCAGTGGATGGTCTACGGCCTCGTCCTCATCGCGATCCTGTTCGTGGTACCGAAGGGCATCGTGCCGGGACTGGCCGGTCTCGTCCGCCGGCGCGCCGGGCCGGCCCCCGCCCCGCTCGCCGCCGAGGTGCACCCATGAGCGCGCCGCTCCTGGCGATCGACCATGTCGGGGTGCGCTTCGGCGGCCTCGTGGCCATCGCCGACCTGCACTTCGACGTCCATCGGGGCGAGATCGTCAGCCTGATCGGCCCGAACGGGGCCGGGAAGACCACTGCCTTCAACGTGATGACCGGCTTCCTGAAGCCGAGCCGCGGGCAGGTGCGCTTCCGCGGCACCCCGCTCGGCGGCCTCCAGCCCCACGAGATCGTCCGGCTCGGGCTTGCGCGCACGTTCCAGCGCACCAGCGTGTTTCCCGACGACACCGTGTTCGACAACGTGATGATCGGCCTGCACCGACGTGGGGCGTCCGGGGACCATCCGAGGCTGCTCGACACCCTGCTCGGGCGAGACGGCGCCGCGGAGCGGGCCTCGCGGGGGCGGGCACTCGAACTGCTCGATCGGGTCGGCCTCGCCGCGCGCGCCGGCGAGAAGGCGGGCGCGCTCGCCTATGGCGAGCAGCGCCTCGTCGGCGTAGCGTTGGCGCTAGCCAGCAACCCGACGATGCTGCTCCTCGACGAGCCGGTCTCGGGCATGAACGCCTCCGAGACCCAGGTCTTCGTCCGCCTGATCCGCGGCATCCGCGACGACGGCATCACGATCCTGCTGGTGGAACACGACATGCCGATGGTCATGGCGGTTTCCGACCGCATCGCCGTGCTGAACCACGGACGCCTGATCGCGCAAGGGCCGCCGGCGGCGATCCGCACCGATCCGGCGGTGATCGAAGCCTATCTCGGCCAGGGCAGTGCGGCCCGCGAGGCCGCCCACCGAGCCGCCGCGGTACGGGAGACGAGCGATGCTTGAGATCCGCGACCTCGTCTGCGGCTACGGACACGTGACGGCGCTGAAAGGTCTCACGATCGAGGTCCGGGCTGGGCAGCTCGTGGCACTGGTCGGCGCCAACGGGGCCGGCAAGTCGACGACGTTGCGCGCCATCTCGGGCCTCGTCCCCGCCCGCTCGGGTTCGATCCGCCTGGAGGGCCGCGACATCACCGGAGCCGACCCGCGCCGCGTGCTCGGCCATGGGATCGCGCATTGCCCCGAGGGGCGCCGGGTCTTCCCGCAGATGAGCGTCGCCGAGAACCTCGCGATGGGTGCCTATCTCCGGCGAGACAAGGCCGGCATCGCCGCCGACCTCGCCCGGATCTACGGCGAGTTCCCGCGTCTCGCCGAGCGCCGGGCGCAGGCGGCCGGAACCCTTTCGGGGGGCGAGCAGCAGATGCTGGCGATCGGCCGGGCGCTGATGGCGCGGCCCAAGCTCGTCCTGTTCGACGAACCGTCCCTGGGGCTCGCCCCGAACATCGTCGAGCGGATGTTCTCGGTGATCCGCGCGATCTGCGATGCCGGGACGACGGTCCTGCTCGTCGAGCAGAACGCCTTCGCGGCCTTGGAACTCTGCGACTACGCCTACTTGTTGGAGACCGGCCGCATCGTGCTCGCGGGCAAGGGCGCCGACCTGATCGCCGATCCGCACGTTCGCGACGCCTACCTCGGTGGCTGACCCGGAGCGGCCCGTGCGGTTGCACCTCGGTCCTCTCGACATCCTCGACGGGCCGGCGCCGACGCCGATTCTCGTGCGGGGGCATCACCTGATCCTCATGCGGGACGGCGAAAGGCTCGTCGCGGCGGAGCGGGCCTGCCCTCACGAAGGCGCCGACTTGTCGCTCGGACGCTGCGCGGCGGGCCGGATCCATTGTCCGAGGCACCTAGCCTCCTTCGACCTCGCATCAGGAGCGGTCTCTCCGGGCTGGTCTTTCCGTGCGCTTCGCCTCTATCGCGTAGATCAGTCACTTGACGAACTCTGGATAACTATCGATCCGACCTGAAGCATGGAATGTACGACGCGGATCTATATTAATGGAAACGCGCCGGACAGTCAGGGCATCCTCGGCCTTCAATCGCCGGCGTTCCGCGAGATGCCGTCGTTGCCCCCGATGCTTTCGACACGCCCGCCGACGCCCAGGCTTGGAATGAAGCACCCTTCACGGCGGCGGGCCCGCGAGCGATCCGGCGTCATGATGGAGACGTGGGCCGCGACTGCCTCGTGGGGGTCGATCAATGTCGATATGCCGAGCCGTCGTCCGATGCCGGCGTGAACGACGCTTGAGCCGTTCGGTCCCACGGCGCCGTCAATGGCGGCGGCCCCCACCCGGCACTCATCCGATCCGTTTCCCGGCCTATATGAGCTGGCTTCAAGGCCCTTCATCCCTGGGCGACATCGAACCAAGCGTTAGGAGAGAGCCATGCGTGCCGTCACCTACACCGAAGGTTCACCAATCGCGGCGCCGGGCGCGCTTGTGGACACGACCTTCGCCGATCCCGTCCCCACCGGCCGCGACCTGCTCGTGCGCGTCCACGCCGTCTCCGTGAACCCGATCGACACCAAGGTGCGGCAGGGGGTCTATCAGCAGGCCTGCACGCCGAAGATTCTCGGCTGGGATGCGGCCGGAATCGTCACGGCCGTCGGTCCCGAGGCGCGCCTGTTCAAGCCCGGCGACGCGGTGTTCTATGCCGGTGCCCTCGATAGACCTGGCAGCAACGCTACCCTGCAATGCGTGGACGAGCGCCTGGTCGGGCGGAAGCCCGACACCCTGGGCTTCTCGGCCGCCGCCGCATTGCCGCTCACAGCGCTGACCGCCTGGGAGATGTTGTTCGACCGTCTCGACGTCTCCAAGCCAGTGCCCGGCGCCGCGACTGCGCTCCTGATCATAGGCGGCGCGGGTGGCGTTGGGTCGATCGCGATTCAGCTCGCCCGGCAGCTTACCGAACTGACGGTGATCGCTACCGCGTCGCGCCCCGAGACCGCACAATGGTGCCGGGATCTCGGCGCCCACCACATCGTCGACCATTCCAAGCCGCTCGCCGCCGAGGTAGCGGCCCTGGGTCTGGTCAGCGTACCGGGCTTCGTGTTTGCGACGACAGGGACCGATGCGCATCTGCCTCAGATCATTCAACTGCTTGCGCCGCAGGGGCGGCTCGGCCTGATCGACGATCCTGCAACCCTCGACGTGATGCCGCTCAAGCCAAAGAGCCTGTCGCTTCACTGGGAGCTGATGTTCACCCGCTCGCTGTTCGGAACGGCAGACATGGAGCGGCAGCACGAGATCCTCACCGAGGTCTCCCGCCTGATCGACGCGGGAAAACTCCACAGCACGCTCAATGAGTCGTTCGGACCTCTCAATGCCACCAACCTCGCGCGGGCTCATGCACTGATCGAGAGCGGTCGCGCGAAGGGCAAAGTCGTTCTGGAAGGCTTCGACGATTAAGCTGGCCTGCCCCTGAAAAGTGGTCCTCCCTGAGCGATGTAGGGGATTCATCATGGGTCGGAAGCAGCATACGGCTGGAGAAATCGTCGCGAAGTTGCGTCAGGTGGATGTCCTGGGGTTGCAAGGCCGCAAGGTTGCCGAAGCAATCCGGTCGATCGAGATAACGGAGGTCACGGACTGTCGACGCGCCGGTCGCTGGCGATCTCGGCGCTGTCGCTGGCCAACAGCGCCAACCAGGGCATCCTCCAGCTCCTGCGCTGAGCCGGGTCGGGCCAGCGCGGCCGTACCGCCGCGCTGGCTGCCACGTGGGAAGGCGCCCGAAGCGGTCGGGCGGCGCAACACACGCCGGTGCGCCGATAGTGTTGAATTCGTCTGTCAGGAGGTCGTCATCACCGTCAAGGCGCCACGCGAAGTCCCGACGCCTAACCACCGCCTAGCCACGTGCTCCCGCGAACCCGGCCGGAAGTCCGCGTGATGTCCCGGTTGGCGCAGCACAGCACCAGCATGTCCGAGCGTCTGCATCGGAAGCCGAGGCAAGCCGGGTATGTCAGCCGGGCCGAGTCGGATCCGGAATGACCGTTCGGGGTGGGAAACGTCTGGCTGCTTTCAGTCGCGTCCGGTCCTCAAGCAGACATTGATCTTGCGGTTGTAGCATGGCGGCTGCTTCACGCCGCCTTCCGCGGGGTTTGCTCTCTCATAAAATCCAGGGCCTGCTCGGGCGTCATCGGCTTGCCGAACAGGAAACCCTGAACCTCCGTGCATCCCGTTTGGGTCACCAGGGCAAGTTGATCCTCAGTCTCGACACCCTCGGCGGTGATCGCGGTCCCAAGACGTTCGCCGATGCTGACCACGGCGCGGACGATGGCCTGCGCGTCGGGGTCGTCGATCTCGCGTACGAACGACCGGTCGATCTTGATCTTGTCGAACGGGAAGCGCCGAAGGTAGCTCAGGCTGGAGTACCCCGTCCCGAAATCGTCCAGGGCGATGCGGACGCCGAGGGACCGAAGCCTATGCAGGCAGGCGATGACCGCGTCGCCATCCTGGATCATCAGACTCTCTGTGATCTCCAGTTCGAGCCTGTTGGCCGCGAGACCGGAGACCGCAAGGGCGTTCGCAACGGCCGCTTCAAGGCCGGGCTGCTGGAACTGGACCGCCGAGACGTTGACGGCGATGCGCGCCTGGATCGGCCACGACGCGGCGAAGCGACAGGCCTCTTCCAGAGCCCAGGTCCCGAGGGGAACCACCAGGCCGGTCTCCTCTGCGATCGGGATGAATTCGGCCGGCGAGACCATCCCGCGGATCGGATGCGGCCAGCGCATCAAGGCCTCGAAGCCACGGACCTGCCCGTCCGTCAGTGCGACGACGGGTTGGTAATACAGCCGAAACTCCGCCTTGCGATGGGCGAGATGCATGTCGAACTCAAGCTTGTTCCTGTCCTCCAGGGCTTCGTCCATTCCCTTGGTGTAGACCTGGGAGCTGTTCCGTCCGGCCCCCTTGGCCCGGTAGAGGGCGAGGTCGGCATGGCGATGCAGGAGACCTACCTCCAGTCCATGTTCCGGTGCGAGCGCGATCCCGATGCTCGCGCCGATGGTCACCACCTGGCTGCCGAGATGGATCGGTTGGCCGATGGCGTCGATGACGGTCCGTGCGAGCGCCTGCGCGGTCTCAAGCCCGACCCCCGGCAGGATGATCGCGAACTCGTCCCCGCCGAGGCGCGCGATGACGCCCTCATTCCCGACGGAGTCCCTCAAACGGTCGGCGACGACGCGTAGGAGCCTGTCCCCGGCATGGTGTCCGAGCGTGTCGTTGACGGTCTTGAAGCGGTCGAGGTCGAGGCAGAGCAGCGCGGCTTGACCGTTTCCGAGATCCGCGAGGGATCTTTCGAGCGTCGCGTGGAAGACCACGCGATTGGGTAGGTCGGTGAGGTTGTCGTGACTCGCGACGTGGGCGATGCGCGCCTCGGAGACTTTTCGATCCGTGATGTCGATCTGGAGGCCGACGCAGCGGACGGGCTCGCCGGCCGCGTCGTCGAGCATGCGACCGAAAGACTGCATCCATCGCGGTTCGGCCGAGACCGCAGGATTGGCGATGCGGAACTCGCAGCTGTACGTGGTCCGATCGGCTATGGCGCGCTTTACCTCGTCCCAGACCTTAGGAAGGTCGTCGGGATGGACCTGCACCTTCCAATCGGCCAGCGGGATCTCCATCGCGTCCTGGCCGACCGGTACCGGAAGGTTGTGCATGCGGGCGCTCATCGATGAGAGCCGGACGACGTCGTCGCGCATGTCCCACTCCCAGATGCCCGCCTCGGCCGCCTCCTGGGCGAGACGCAGGAGGTCTCCGGTCGCCTTCAGCGCGGTCTGTGCCGCGATGATGTGGTCGATATCGAGCGCCGTACCGAGCCACTCGATCACCTCTCCGCTGCGCTTCAGCGGGATCATGACGATCCGGTGCCAGCGGTAGTCGCCGTCATGCCGCCTGAGGCGACCTTCGAGTTCGAAAGCCTGCTTGCTCGAGACCGCGGCCTCCCAGGCGCTCGACATGCGGTCGACGTCACCCGGATGGTTGCGGCTGTGGGCCCGGCCGCGCGAACCGTCGGCCTCGCCGTAGTAGGCACGGAAGCTCGCGTTCCGGTAGGCGGTGACGCGGTCCTCGGGCGAGACGGTCCACACCATCTGCGGCAGGGCATCGGCGAGTGAGGCGTAGCGGGATCGGGCGTCGCGCAACGCATCATCGGTATCCGCCAGCGTCGCCGCCACGCGGCGATGCTCGGTACGATCCTGGTAGACGCGCAGGTTCGCGGTCACGACCTCGGCCAGGTCGCGGAGCTGGCGGCCCTGCTCGCTCGAGAAGCGTCGCGGCTCGGTATCGATGATGCAGAGTGATCCGACGCGGATGCCGGACCTCAGGATCAGCGGTGCGCCGGCATAGAAGCGGATGCCCGGCTCCCCCGTGACCAGGGGGTTCGACTTGAACCGGGCATCGTCACGGGCATCCTCGACGATGAGGACCTCGTCGGCCTGGATGGTATGGTTGCAGAATGCGACGTCCCGGGACGTTGCGTCGTGGCTCAGCCCGCAGCGCGCCTTGAACCACTGGCGGTCTTCGTCGAGGAGCGAGACTAGGGCAATCGGCATTCCGAACAAGACCTGCGCCGTACGGCAGATCGCATCGAACTGGGTCTCCGGTGCGGTATCAAGGATGTTCAGGTCACGCAGGGCGGCAAGGCGCTCGGCCTCATTGGAAGATCGCAACAAGGGGGTGTTCATCAGCGTGAACTCCAGGATCGGGCGATCCACCATTTTTGAAACCAACATTTACGCGATGTCTCGCTCACGGCGGCTTAATCGATCCTTAATCCTGCCTGGATCGCTGCCGACAATTGTACGCCGAGAACAGACCTATCCCCGAGTCACAGCCCTCTTGAGCCCGCCTGCGAACGAAAGGTGCCAGCGGCGGCTTAACCCCTCCACGCTCAGGGACATTCGCGGGATCTTCGTCGGGCGAACAGGGCGTCGTTTCGATTGGGCCCGGCTTCGTCGGAGAGCCACATGTTTTCTTACCCGGCGTGAAGGGGATGATACTGGTCTCAGTATCCGCTAGGGGAAGAAGGAAGTTAGATCTCTTCTAAGACACCTTGCTCGTTCCTCCGCCGCATCCTCGTCGACGTCGCCATCGCTCACGAAATATCGCTTGCGGTACACCAGCTCCTTGATCGCTTCCTGACTGTGTCCAAGCTCTGGATCTGCCCATGCTGGTAGGGCTCCTAGACCAAATCGGCACTGATCCAGAGCGTGATGTCGCTCACACGCATCGTTACGCGATCCGGCAGGATGTCCCAGGCCTCCTGAGCGAAACGCCGATAGCGATCGAATGATCGCACACGGAAGAGGCACTTCTTTTCCGGTTCGAACGCGGCCGCGGACGGGCGAACGGTCATTGCTGGGTTCGCTGCTGCAAGGACGGCAGTTGGCCGAATGACCGCTTTCGGGCCCGGCGCGAGCAGCCTTGAGCGGCGAGTTTGGGTCGACGGTGGAACATCCGCTTCGGGACGAAGGACCAAAGTCTGGTCGCCAGCCCAAACGCCCCTCGTGAATGGGTACCAAGCGTCAGGTTTCGCCTACGAGGTCCGTCGACGGGGTCGGCGCCCAGCAACCTCGAGCGGACGAGCCGCGCGTTCGAACCCAGTCCAGGGATCGCGCTGTAATGCGGACAGGCGCCCCAGCAGGCTTGTAACGTCGAAGCGCGCCCCGGAGCCGAGCGACGGAAGTTCGCTCCAATCGATGGGAACGGATACGGGCGCCCCGGGGCGCGCCCGGGTGGAGAAGGCCGCGACGGCGGTCGCGCCTTGCTGGTTGCGCAGGTAGTCCACGTAAATCCGTCCCTCCCTGGCCTTCCTCGACACGGTCGCGACGAAGCTGTCGGGGACGTCCTTCGCCATCTCGGATGCGATGCGCTTCGCGAAGGCCTTGGCCTCGTCCCAGCCGACCTTCGGCTCGATCGGCACGATGACGTGCAGCCCCTTGCCGCCGGTGGTCTTCACGAAGCTGGCGAGGCCCGAGGCCGACATCCGCTCGCGCACCTCCAGCGCGCCGGCGACGAGATCGTCCCACGCGACGCCGTCGCCCGGATCCAGGTCGAACACCAGCCGGTCCGGCCGATTCGGGTCCGAGACCGTCGCCCCCCATGGATGGATCTCCAGCACGCTCGACTGGACGAGGGCGCGAAGGCCATCCCGATCCCGGATCACGACGGTGTTCTCCCCGTCCACGGACCGGATATGGCGGTCGTCGAGACCGGCCCAGGCGTGTTTCTGGTAGAAGCAGGATCCGAGGCCATCCGGGCACCGGAGAAGCGATAGCGGCCGGTCGACGACGTGCGGCAGGATTCGGTCGGCAACCTCTTCGTAATACTCGGCGAGACCCTCCTTGGTCAGGCCGACGTCGGGCCAGAGCACGCGATCCGGATGCGTCAGCGGCGTGGCCTTCACCGGCGGCTTCCGCATACGAGGCTTCGCGGCCGCGGCCCCCTTCTCCCGTACGACCTCCTCAGGCCGCACGTCGCTCCGGAGGGTCTTGAAGGACGCGTGCCGAAGCTGGCGGTCGCCCGTCCACCCGCGGAACGTGACCTCGCAGACGAGCCGGGTCTCGACCCAGCGGGCGTTGCGGCGCGCCGGCGGCGGCAGCTCGGCCGCGAAGGGCGCCGCCGGGATGCGCAGCGGTTCCAGCTGCGTCCAGAGATCCCGCGCAACCGCGTCGCGGAAGCCGGTGCCGACCCGCCCGACGTGGACGAGGGTGCCGTCCTCGTGCGTCCCGAGGATCAACGACCCGACGGACCTGGACGCGGTGGTCGACGGCATGTAGCCGGCGACGACGAACTCCTTCGACAAGCTGCATTTGATCTTGCGCCAGGCATCGGTCCGGCCCGAGCGGTGGGGCGCGTCAGCGCGCTTGGCGACGATGCCTTCCAGTCCGAGCCTGCAGGCGTGGCGCGCCATGGCCTCGCCATCGGCGATGAGATGCTCGCTGAACCGGATGGGGCCGCCCGGCGGGGCGTCGTCGAGGACCTGCAGCAGCAGGTCCTTGCGTTCGGTCAGGGGCAGGGCACGCAGATCCCTGCCGTCGAGGTAGAGCAGATCGAAGGCGTAGACGACCGCCGATCCCGTATCGCCGGCGGCGAGCGCCTGTTGCAGGGCGGAGAAGCTGGAGACCCCGCTCTCCGTCTCGACGACGATTTCGGCGTCGATCAGGGCCGAGGGCAGCTTCATACCCTTCAGGGCCTGGGCCGCGGCTTCGAACTTCGCGGTCCAGTCGAGGCCCGAGCGCGTCAGAAGCTTCACCGAGCCGCCGTCGATGCGGGCCTGCATGCGGTAGCCATCGTGCTTGATCTCGTACAGCCAGCCGTCGCCGGTGGGTACGTCGTCGACGAGGGTCGCGAGCGCGGGTTCGACGAAGGGCGGCAGGATCGCCTGGCGGGCCCCCTTGGAGCGGCTCGCGGGCGGCTTCGTCCTCCTCTCGGCGGCGACCTCGGCGCGGGCCGCATGATCGGCTCTGACGACCCCGCCCTCGGCGAGATCCCGGTTGGTCCGGCCCGACAGGACCGAGGCCTCGTGCTCGACGAGGATGTCGCCGTCGCGGCGGGCGTGCTCGTCGTCGGCCTTCACCAGCAACCAGGGCTGCTTCTTCTCGCCGCCGCGGCCCTTCATGCGCACGAGATGCCATCGGCCCACGAGCCTTTCGCCGTGCAGGGCGAATTCGAGGTGCCCCTTCGCCAGTCCAACGGACGGATCACCCATGGGCTCCCAGGAACCGGTGTCCCAGACGATCATGGTCCCACCGCCATACTGGCCCTTCGGGATCGCGCCCTCCCAGGCCAGATAGTCGACCGGGTGATCCTCCGTCTGGACCGCGAGCCGCTTCTCGGCGGGCGACAGGCTCGGTCCGCGCGTCACCGCCCAGCTCTTGAGCACCCCGTCCATCTCGAGCCGCAGGTCGTAGTGGAGGCGCCGCGCGTCGTGCTTCTGGACGACGAACCGCGCCTTCGCCGCCTTGCGGCCGCGCTTGCCCTTGGGCTCGGGCGAGGCCTCGAAATCCCGCTTGTCCCGATAGGATCTGAGCAGCTCGGTCATCGTCCTGTGAGAACCGGAACGGCCCGTTCGGGTTCCTGGGCCGACTCCTTCGACAGGGCCATCTACAATAATGGGCAGGTTATCCACAGCTGCGCCTGTGGAGGAACGAGTCGAGTTGGACTCTCGTTGAACCGTCAAGCTCCCGACCTTCGCGGCGCGAAGGCATCGGCGGCCGGAAATACTTCGACGGACACAGGAGACGGACGTGGCAGCCCGCGCCAACTGGAAAGGTCATCTTCGACTTTCACTCGTCTCCTGCGCGGTCGGACTGTATCCGGCAGTCAGCTCGTCGAGGGAGCTGAAGTGCCATACGATCAACCGCGAGACCGGCAACCGTCTCAAGCAGCTGATGGTCGACTCCGTGACCGGCGACACCGTGGATCGCGACGATCAGGTCAAGGGATGCGAGATCGCCAAGGACGACCTCGTGCCGATCGAGGACGACGAGCTCAGCGAGATCGCCCTGGAGAGCACGCACACGATCAACATCGAGGCGTTCTGCAGGCGCGCGGAGGTCGACGAGCGCTACCTGGACAAGCCGTACTACCTGGCGGCCGAGGACAAGGTCTCGCGCGAGGCCTTCGCCGTGATCCGGGATGCGATGAGGAAGAAAGGCATGGCCGGGCTCGGCCGCATCGTCATCTACAAGCGCGAGCGGGTGGTCCTGCTTGAACCGTACGGCAAGGGCCTGCTCGCGACGCTGCTGCGATACCAGGACGAGGTCCGCTCGCCGACGGCCTACTTCGAGGACATGCCCGACGGCGATCCCACGGCCGAGATGCGGGCGCTCGCCGAGGAGCTGATCGCGCGCTCCACCCGAAAGTTCGATCCGTCGAAGTTCGAGGACCGCTACGAGGAGGCGCTGATCGCCCTGGTGAAGGGCAAGGCACCGAAGCCCGCGAAGGGCAAGAGCAAGGGCAAGGCGAAGGCCGGTGCGCCGAACTCCGGTAACGTCGTGAACCTGATGGAGGCCCTTAAGCGCAGCATCAGGTGCGAGAATGGGGAGGGATCAGCGAAGGTGCAGCCGCGGAAGACCAAGGCGAAGACCTCGACGCCTTCGAGGAAGCGCATTTCGGGCAAGGCTTTGGCCGGCAAAACCCGGAAGGCCGCTTGACCCGGCGTGTGACCGACCTCGCCGGTCGACGCTCTTGACCGACAATCCGACTCTCCGGCGGCCGCTTTCGCTGCGGTTGCTAACCCGATGCGCGAACCATGAAGCGATCGATCTGGATTCGAGGGTTGTTCCGGTCGGTTGGCGTATGGCGGCCGTCCTTCCATTCGGTTCGCGGCGATGCGTTCACGGAGACTGGCGGCAAGTTGCGCAATCGCGGCCGCGATACAGTGGCGACAGGGCTTTCCCGGTCCAAGGGCATCGCAGCTGCCGGGAAACCGGCAGGCCGAACCAGGCATGGCTCCCAGAGCCCTTCGACGTGATTCCGACCAGATCCTAACATCGTCCGACCCCGGACATCAGGAGGCCGATGCCGTTTGGGAGGCCGTATGGTGCCGACGGCCGATCGCCTGTGCGCTTGCACCCCGGGCAATGGAATCTTTGAACAGAATTCTCTGATTTGCCTGCCATCGGTTCCGAAACTCGGACGTTGCCTCGCCGGGCGATGCGCATCTCTTGCTTGCATCAAAGGATTTCGGGGCCGGCCTTCGAACGGGGCCATGGGGTATGAAATGACGGGTGGGTCAGTGAGGTCTCGAATGGTCGGAAGCCTGTCATCGCATGGCGATACACGAGGGTCGGCACGGGACGCGATGAAGGCCGCCCTCGCCAAGTTCAACAAAGAGAAGCCCATCCTGATCGTCAGCCATTTCGATGCGGACGGTCTGACCGCGGCCGCCATACTGGTCCGAGCCCTCCGGCAAGCGGGATGGGAGGCGGTATCGCTCGTTGTCGGTAAGGGGGAGTCACCGTGGGACCCCCAGGTCGCCGACCGGCTGGGCGAGCACGAGCCCGGCGGACTGATCCTGGCCGACCTCGGCACCCGAGCCGACCCCGTGCTGTCGGGCTGCCCGACACTCGTCATCGACCACCACGTCCCGACCGGCGAACCGAGGGACGCGATCACGATCAGCGGGAACGGCCTCGCCCCTGAGCCGACCACCGCCCTGCTTGCCTGGTGGGCCGTTGGCGCCATGGGGGACCAGGCCGACCTGCTATGGCTGGCGGCGGTGGGCCTGATCGGCGACATGGCCGAGGGCCTCGACTTCCCGGAGATCGCCGAGGCCCAGGCTCGCTGGGGCAAGACAGCCCTTCGCGATGCCACGTCGCTCGTCAACGCCCCCCGCCGAACCGCGGCGGCCGACGCAGGGCCGGCGTTACGACTTCTGCTGGCATCGGATGGCCCAAAACGCATCACCAAGGGCGACGATGCCGATGCGTTAGCTTTGCACGCGGCCAAGACCGAGGTCCGGGCGGCCATGGACACGGCCAAGCGCGTGCCGCCCGCCATCGGCGGCGACGTCGCGCTGATATCGCTCGACTCCCCGTGCCAGATCCATCCCCTGATCGCCCAGCAATGGCGGGGGCGCCTGAAGAACAAGATCGTGATCGCCGCGAACGCGGGCTATCGCCCCGGCTGGGTGCATTTCGCCGCTCGGTCGGCCAGCGGGCGCGATCTCATCGCCTTCCTCGCCGAGCATCGTCCGGCCAACGCCGACGGGCGCTACGGCAACGGCCACGCCCAGGCGACAGGCGGGGCGCTGCGCAACGCCGACTGGAACGACTTCATCCAGGGACTCGGGTTTCCCCAGGCACAGGTGCAGGCATGACCGGCAATGATCGTCCTTTGCGGCTGGGCTTTCCCGTCAAGGTGATGGGGCGGCCAGACCTGAAGTCGCAGGACACCCGGCGCTGGCAGAAGGATCCGCACCTCAAGTGCTCCCTCGAACTGCTGGACCACGTCCTGGACTACCTCAAGTCTAAGAACCTCGACATGTACCGGATGTCGTCGGACATCGCGCCTTATGCGACCCACCCGGACATGCCCCGGTTTCACAACATGGTGGCGGAGAGCGATGCCGAGCTGCGGGCGTTCGGCGCAAAGGCCCGGGCCTACGACATCCGGCTGTCGTTCCATCCCTCGCAGTACGTGCTGCTGAACGCTCCGAACCCCGAGCTCACGAAGAAGAGCATCTGGGATCTCTCCAGCCAAGCCGAGATGCTGGACCGGATGGAGCTGGACGACGAGGCGGTGATGATCACCCATGTCGGTGGTGTCTACGACGACCACGAGGCGAGCCGGGCGCGTTGGGTCGACGGCTGGAACCTCTGCCCGGAGCACGTGAAGCGCCGTCTGGTGCTGGAGAATGATGACCTGCGCTTCTCGGCGGCGGACGTGCTCTGGATCCACGAGCGTACCGGTGTGCGGTTGATTTTCGACTACCAGCATTTCTGGTGCCTCAATCCCGAGCGGCTGGACATGCGCGAGACCTTCGAGCGCTTCCTTGCGACGTGGCCCGCTGGCGTCCGCCCGAAAATGCATTTCTCCTCGCCGCGCACCGAGTTGCGCGAGATCAAGCAAAAGATCACCCCCAAGCAACGAGAGGCGGCCAAGGCCGGAAAAGCCAGGGGTAAGTCGAAGGAGGTGTTGAAGGCGCCGATCAAGGCGACGGCACGGGTGAAGACGGTGTTGCGGCCCCCCGTCTGGACGGGTCACGCCGACTTCACCAACCCCTTCGAGTTCGCGACGTTCATGCGGATGGCCGAGGGATTGGTTTTCGACGTGATGCTGGAAGGGAAATCCAAGGACCTCAGCCTCCTGCGTCTTCGCCCCGATTTGCTGCGCTTCGCACCCGACGTCGCCGCCCGGTTTGGGATCACCCCGCAGGCGGCGACGGACGACGAGGAGCAGCTGGAGCAAGGTGTCGACGCCGACGATGAGGCGGATGTCGATGAGGGGCGCGCTGAAGCCGCGGAATGACCCCGGAAATCCCGGGACGCCACCTCAAAGGTGCGCACTTCACGACAAGACGACCCTGCTGCGACGGCCCGCCATACCGCCGGTCGCGCGTGCGCCATCGCCAACTTGCCGACCTGGCTCGTGTAGCGCGGCGTCCGCATCTCAAACTTCGTGCTCCATGTCCGTTTTCTCACGAGTCTAGCCCGGGCGGGGACGACGCTGCCGCGGCCGAAGCGGGCGTTGCAGGCGTCGATCGCCGCCATCAGCGGCCGGGAGCGCTCGCGGTCGAGTTGGCCGATCGATGGGCGGACAGGAGAGGGTCTTCCGCGCTATCGAGAACGCGTGGCGCTGGGGTCCCATGCTGAAGGTCAAGCTCCATCGGCAGCGGAAGGTCTTGGCACGGCGCAAGGCTGGGAGAGCTGTGTGGAGATCGGCCGGAGCTAGGACGCCGTGACTTGCAAACCGGACACTAGATAGTCTAAATTTACTATCATCAATAATCGCGGCCTATCTAAATGGCGCACGCGTCGCGCCAAGGAGCTCCATGAAACCGGTGAAGAGATTCCCTTTCGGATACCTCTCAGCTCTCGATGCGTCTAATCAAGGGGATGCTGTCGGCACTCATATCACGAAGGTGCTACCGCTTGTCGGTCACTTCGACAGCGTTGGAACGGAGATTACCTCCGACCCTCGTTCGCCACCTGAGGATTGGTCAAAACTAATCGATCGGGTTCGTCAGGCGGCCCAGCATGCTCGTGATATTGAGGCGCAGGCTCAGGAACAGGAATTGCGCGTTCAGGCATTGCTCGACCGTGTCCGGCAGGATGTCCGGGATGCCGCTGAGCGTGTCCGAGCTGCCGAGGCACGCTCTGCCGATATCCAGAGCCGTGCCGACGCCTTGCTAAAGGCTGCCGACGAAAAACTGCTGGCGGCCGAGGAGCGTGCGCGTATCTCCGAGGAGTGGCTGGCGCGGGTCCAGGAAACTATCGTGGCAGAATTTTCAGAGAAGCCAGCCTTAAAACACGTTATCTGATGCCGGCCTTCAAAATGACCACAGGCAAGATAGAGACGAATGATAGTTTTTGTATAAATCTCTTAATTTGATGAAGCGTTCATTCGCCGCCATGGCGCTCGCGCGGCTGATCTATTAATTCGAACGTAATGGCGGCCTGTACCTTCTCGAGCCAACCTTCGGCGCTTTCAGCGCGCCTCTCGGCAGCTTCTGCCCTTTCTTCAGCTTCTAGAATTCTTGCATTTGCCATCTCGCAGAGACGGAGTGCGCCGTCCAGCTCAACGAGCGCCATATAGGCGACACGCTCTGCCTCGGTGGATTTCTCCTGTAAAACCCTGACCTCATGGTCGAGGTTCCTGATTTGCGTGGCGTAGTCCAGGCGTTCCTGCTTGATGCGAGCGAGCAGCAGGCACGCATCGGAATGGATCTTGTTGCGCCAAAGCTCGAAACTGGTAATTTCTGTCTCGGCCTGCGCAATCAGTTCAAGGACGACACCCGGGTTGACCTTGGCAAAATGCAACGGTGTAGCAAGGCTCGACGAGCCCACCTGAGCATGATCGGCGGAAGTAGCCGTAAACGAGGACGTCGGGTCCGACCTGAACACTGCACCGAGTCCGTTTCAGTCAGAGGGTTCGCCATTGAGGGACGCGGCTTTCTGTGCGGCCCTCGATCCGAAAGCCGTGATTGCCGCGTCGTGAAGCCGGACGAGCCACGCCTCAGCTTCGTGGGCCCGGCTTTCGGCCAGACGCGCGCGCTCCTCGGCACGAGAAAGCTTCTGCTCCGTGAGCGAGATCTGCTGATTCAGACGGCGCATCTCCTCCGATGCCTGGGTGGTGACATGCGTAAGCTGGGCTTCCAATTCCGCAGCTCGCTGCTCACCGATGCGGATCGCTTCGCTCGCCTCTTCGATGAGATCGACGGCGGCCGACCACTCCCTCAGGGGCGGCCCTCCTGCATTCTCCGGGTTTGCCGACATTGCTCCAGACCCACCTTCCGATGAGGGGAGGAAGCTGACGACCTTTTCTCCAGGCTTCGTCGCGTTCGATTGCCATGCACGAAGCATCATCGACTGACCCGTAGAGAACGGCATGTCTTTGGAGGCGGGATCGCTCATCCTAAACCTTGTTCCGCAATAAATATTTGATCGTTAATTTTGAACGGCTGCGTTGAACGGCCGGACGTTGCTGACGGGCTCCGACGTTGGCTCGGCACCAACCGGAGACGCATCCTCTTCCCCGGCCCGCCATCCTCGGCCCGAGCGTTTGAGGACTTCGTACTGCTTCTGAAGCGATACACGCGTTTCCCGGGCGATGTCCAAGGCGCCTTGGACCAGAGCGCGCTCCGAGCGCTCGTTCTGCAAGTCCTCCGTCAACCGCCGGTTTGCCAACTCGAACTCGGCGCGCGCCGCTTCCTGACGATGGGTCATCTGCTCGATGCGCTCGACGAGGGCAGCGTTGCGAATGCCGGCTTGCTCGACCGCCGCCTCTCGGGCAGCCAGCGCCTTGCCGAGCATGTCGCAGCGCGATTCGAGTTCACCGCGCAACCGCTGCATGTCGAGGAACCGTTCGGTCTGACGCGCCAGATCGGTCTGAAGGGAGTCCAAGCGCCTCTCCGCAGTGGTACGCGCGATGCTAGCCTCTTTGAAATTGCGATCCGCGATCCTGTGCGCCTCATCCTTCTCACGGAGTTGGTTGCGTGCCTGGCCGAGCAGCTGCTCGTTCGATTCCGCTCGATTGGTCGCGGCTTCGAGCTTCATGGCCAATCCTGAGCGCTCGGTCCGCAAGAAGCTGAGGTCCGTCTCGTGTTGAGCCTCGTTCCTTTCTCGCGCGGCGACCTCGCTCGCGAGCTGGCTCTCGGCCGCCCGTAAGCGATGGCGCTCCACTTCAGCCAGAGCCTCCAAGCTTCGATGGCGGCTCTCCAGTTCCGAGAGCTGGACGGCCTGCTCCTCGTTGAGCGTCGTCATGCGGCGGTTGTCCGCATCGAGGACACCAAGGCTCTCGCGGGCGCCGAGCAGCTCATGCTCCGATCGTGCGAGCGCGCTGTCGGCGGCCTGTGCTTCCAGCCGCAGGGCTTTGTTCTCGCCGCTCAAAGCCTTCACCTGTTCGGCTTCAGCGAAGAGTTGCCGCTCCATGTTTTCGATGGAGAGCGCTTTGTCGCGGATCTCGACACGCTGGTCGGCGATCGTAGCGTCCGCGGCGCGCAACTGGTTCTCAGATCGATCGGCTCGCGCGAGGGCATCGGAGAGCTCGGTGGCCAGACCGGCCGACCGGGTGAGAAGCTCCGCGACTTCGAGCCTGATCGTTCGGCTCGATTGGAATTCCTGCGCAAGCGACGTCTCAAGTTCGGCGATGCGCATGCTTGCGCGAGGCAGTTCATCGCTAATACTGATGATCGGCTCGAGAATGGAGGAGAAATCTTCCTCCAATGTCCTCAAGTCCTCCAGGCGATCCATCATCGCATTGATGCGCTGCCTTACGACCTCATCGCGCTGGCCGATCGAGTCGAGAGACAATGGCTTCTCCGCGCGCGCGGCGCTCGTCCGTTTCATTGCGCTATCGAACGCATCGAGGTTCGCTTTGGGCAGGGCGATGTCAGGCTTGGGCTGTCTCGATACCTCATCGACCGGCGCATCCTTCAGCGACGAGCCAGTCGACGGCGATGACAGCACGTTCCGAAAAGATGACCATGCCATCGCGAAGACGATCCTATACGCATTAAATGCCTATTATAGGCATAAGTAGATTTATATCACGCAAATCTATTAAAGGCGAATCCCAAATGCGGCGGGAACATTCGGATTGACATCGAGCGTTGTTTTTTGATTCAAGCTCGTTCAAGCGTCCAGTTTCGACGTCTAGTCGAATGCGCGCAGAAATTTTCGGATGAGATTGCGTCCTCTCATGGATGGGTTGTTCGTTTTTTTCTTATAAGGAACGTTGAATGCTTTCCGATGTACAGTGGGCGATCGCGCTGACATCTGCGGCGGCGGCGCCCACGTCGCGCGATGACGATCTCGGCCACAAGGGAGCTGCCGTTGATGGTGAGCAGGCGCCGGCTGTCAGCCGTCCCAAGCGACGCAGAGCCCCCGTCGAGGTCACCGGGGCGGCCGGCGGAACGGACGCCCGCAAGCGGATGCCACGGGCGCCGGCGGCGGCCCTCGAAACGGACCGATCCACTTAAGCCCGCCTTGTGGCAAACCCGACACAGCAAGGCGAAGGCTTCTGCCTCTATGTTTCGGTTCTGTGAATGCCTTCAAGGGGCGCTCAGTACCAAGCCATCCTAAACATAGCGACTTCACGCAGGCCGGCTGGAGCGAGCCGTCGAGAAAGCTTTGCTGCAGTGGATGGCGGTCGCCTTCGACTAAGTTGACAACGCCGACGACGCGAACGCCCGCGACATCAGCGATAGCCATTGCGTTAAGCTTCTGTTAACCATTGCGAACGATCTGTTAACTGAGCAGGCTGGCGTGGTCCAAGCCTAAGCAAATAGTGAGATAGTCCAATGGACCCGGCGAAGAAGTTCTCTTGGGAAAGCCTCTCGCCGCTGGACGTCCCGGTCGGCGAACCGGGGTCCGACGCTCAGCTCTCGAAGGTGTTGCGGCTGGTCGGCCCCCTCGATGACATCGGCGGCGGCCAGCCGCCGACGCGCCGGTCGTCGCCGCAGGACTGGTCGCTGCTGATCGACCGCGTTCGGCATGCGGCGACCCATGCGCGCGAGGTCGAGGCCCAGGTGCAGGAACAAGAGCAGCGGGTCCAGGAGCTGCTGGAACGCGCCCGCGAGGATCTCAAGCTGGCCGCTGAACGGGTTCGCGCCGCCGAAGCGCGAACCGCCGACATCCAGAGCCGCGCCGACGTGTTGCTCAATGCCGCCGACGAGCGTGTGAAGGCGGCGGAGGAGCGCGCGCGCATTGCGGAAGAGTGGCTGTCGCGGGTCTACGACACGATCGCGAACGAGTTCAGTGTCGAAGCGTCTGCGAAGCGGACCGCCTGATGTCGATCAACGCTCAGCGCCGGACCGTCGATGCGCGCCAGGACGGAGACGAGGCCGAACCCAGCGATGCTGCACGCAGCAGCACGAAATGGGCTGCCGACGTTACGTCGGGCAAGAAGGTCGTGCCCCTTTTCGCCGAGCCCAGCATGCCGGGTTCGCAGGAGACGTTCGCCGAGCCGACAGTCGTCGATTGGCCCGCCGCGCTCGACCTAATCCGAGATGTTGGAGCCCGTGTACGCCGGGCACGCGATTTTGCTCAGGAAGTCTCGCTTCGCTCCCAGTCGATCATCCGACGGAGCGTGAAGCAGACCGAGGATGCCGAGCGGCGTGCGCAAGCTGCGGAGGCGGCAGCCAAGGCTGCGACACTGCGAGCCGACAAGGCCGACGAACTCGCCCGTCTGTCGGAAGCCCGAGCCAAGCTCGCGGAGAAGCAAGCCGAGGAGGCCAGAGCCGGCGAAGCTGAAGCCCAGCTATGGCTGCGTCGCGTCCACGCCTGCCTCAAGGACGAACTGGGCGATATCGTCGTTGACCTTGCCTAGCAACGCTGTGGCTGCGACGTGATGATCCCGCCTCGGCCGGGCCCAGCGGGGCCTAGCCGGGGAAGAACGAGGCAAAGGGGTCTCATCCTTTGGAAGTTGAATCGCGCTGCACCCCGGCGTTGCGCAAGACCGCCGAGAGGACGATGCCGAGGCTCAGCCCGATCCTCCCCTTCGTGCGCTACGCTGCCTCAAGAGAACCTGAGACCACCGCGCCGCCGAGCTATGCCGTCGCGGCATCAAGCGTAGGAGAGGTGTGCTCGATCTCACGAAATGGGCTCGGGCGGCGATCAGGCGGCGGGTCGTCGAGCAGCTCCACGTGCCAGGCACGATGACCGCCATCGGCCGAGACCTCCCGGACCACATTGCCGACGACCACGCCGTCGAGGACGAGATCGTAGCTGTCAACCGCGAGGCGGTCGAGGTTGCACACTTCGGCATAGGGCGTTGCTCAGGTGCGCGACGGCAAGCCCGTGCGCCCGTCCCCGCCCTCGACGCCGAACGCGGCGCGGCACGTCCGGCCATACTGGTTCGGCTGCCGGGTGCCGACCGCCTGCTGATGACCGCACGTCTGGGTCAGGCGGAGATACACGTCGTAGAGGTCGGCGTGCTCGCCGAACCGCTGCCGGAGGCGAGCCAAGTCGTAGGTGCCGCGCCGCTTGCACGGCGGGCACTCGACCACGAGCCGGCGCCCGCGGAGGTCGCACAGGCGCTCCATTAGCCGGCCACCGCGATTGGCAGCTCGCCGACCTGCGTCGTGTAGCGCGGCGTGCGCATCTCGAACTTCGTGCTCCACGTCCGCCTCTCCACGAGGCCGGCGCGGGCTGGGACGACGCTGCCGCGGCCGAAGCGGGCGTTGCAGGCGTCGATCGCCGCCATCAGCGGGCCGGAGCGCGCGCGGTCGAGCTGCCCGATCAGAGCGCGTGGGCTGGCGTCGAGCAGCATCAGGTCGGTGGTCACGATCCCGGCCTTGCTGAACCGCCACGGCCGGTCGCCGGGCTCGCGCCAAGTCCTCGCCACGCCGAGGCGGGCGGCTTTGATGAGCGCCAGCGTGTCGTTCGTGGCCTCCGGCAACGTCACCGTGGTCGAGACCGAGCGCATCGGTGCGCCCCGGTCGTGCTCGCTCGTATGGTAGAACACCGAGACGTGGTTCGTGGCGAGCCCTTCGCGCCGGAGCTTCTCGCCGAGCCGCGTGGCGTGCGCCGAGACCGCCTGCTCCAGCGTGGCGCGGTCCTCGATCCGGGTCGAGAACGAGCGGGTCACCGCGCAACCCTTGCGCTGGGCCGGCAGCGCGCCGAGCGGCAGGCAGGACAGGCCGCGCAGCTCGTGGATGATGCGCTCGCCCACCACCGTCAGCGCCTTGCGCACCGGGCGGGGGTCGAGGTCGGCGAGATCGGCCACGCTGTCGACGCCCATGGCTTCGAGTTTGGCGAGCGAGGCGCGGCCGATGCCCCAGACCTCGCCGGCCGGGATGCGGCAGAGCCAGTGGTCGTACTCGGCCGGATCGGTGAGGTCGCAGACGCCGTCGAGCGGAGCGATGCGCTTGGCGATGTGGTTGGCGAGCTTGGCCAGGGTCTTGGTCGGGCCGATGCCGACGCAGGTCGGGATGCCGGTCCAGGCGCGCACCGTGGCGCGCAGATCGCGGGCCAGCGCGACGCGGCGATCGGCCCGCACGTCCGAGAGGTCGAGGAAGCTCTCGTCGATCGAGTAGATTTCCACCATGGAGGAGAAGTCGCGGTAGACCGCGTTCGCCCGGGCGCTCATGTCGCCATAGAGGGTGTAGTTCGACGAGAATACCCGCACGCCCTTCATCCGACACATCTCTCGGATCTTGAACCAGGGCTCGCCCATGCGGATGCCGAGCGCCTTGGCCTCGGCCGTCCTGGCGATGGCGCATCCGTCATTGTTGGACAGCACGATCACCGGAACGCCGGAAAGCTTCGGGTCGAACACGCGCTCACACGAGCAGTAGAAGCTGTTGCCGTCGATGAGCGCGATGGCGCGCCCTCCGCCGATCCGGTCGCGCAGCCGCGGCGCCGGACCACTCACGACAGTCGCCCGCGGGCGAGGTGCCAGCGGATCGAGAAGCGCAGCACGCCCCAGATCTCGACCTCGCCGTACTCGTCGACGGCAAACGCCGGCATCTCCGGGTTGTCGAAGTCGAGGCGGGCCCGGTTGCCGGCCATCCGGTAGCGCTTGCACGAGAGCTGCCCGTCGACCACCGCGACGACGACGCTGCCGTCCTCGGCCCGAAGGCTGCGGTCGATGCAGGCGAGGTCGCGGTCGTGGATGCCGGCGCCGCGCATGCTCTCGCCGCGGATCTGCATCAGGAAGGTCGCCGGCGGGTTCGGCACGAGCCAGCGCGGCAGCTCGAGCGCGCCTTCGAGGAAGTCGTCGGCGGGCGACGGGAAGCCGGCGCACAGCGCCTGCCCGATCACCGGCACGCGGACGGCATCCGTGCTGCCGAGGATCAGTTCATCGACCGCGTAGGGGCTCACGCGGCGTCGCTCGCCGGTGCCGCGGCCACGCCAGCTCGGACGTAGCCGTACGAGATCAGCCGGTCGCGTTGCTCGGTCCGGCGCTCGGCCTCCGAAAGGTCGGACAGCGCGTCCTCGATCGCCCGGATCAGCGCGGCCCAGGCGTCGCCGCATGCAACCAGCCGGTAGGCCCATGCGATCGCCTCGGCCTCGGTTGAACGGATCTCCACAGGCGGTTCGTAGGGCTGGGGGTGCATCGGTGCTCCGAGTTGTCCAAGAACATACAAGGAACAGACAGTAAGCGGATCGACGGTTCAACCATGGCGATCACAGCCGGGCGCGAAGCGGTGGGATGCTGTGGAGGGCGGGGTAGAAGGCCAATGCCGACACCGCTTTACCGCTTCCACTGCACGGACGGGCACGACCTCATCGCCGATCGGCTGGGCAAGCGGCTGCCGACCTGGGCGCTGATGCGCGCGCATGCCGAGCGCGTCGTCCTGGACGTGATGCTTGGCAGCACGCGACGCGATTGGTCGACTTGGACGGTTGAGGTCTACGATGGAACGGGCCGGCACGTTCTCTCGAAGCCGTTTAGGGACGTGCTCGACAATCGACCGCCGAGACAAGGCTGAGGGGACGCACCATCGGCGCGAAGACGACGTTCGTGGGGCAGACCTTCATCATCGAGCGGAAGCGCCTGGTGCCCGGCGACCGCGAGGTGGCGCCGACAGAGAACGGCGCGGTAAAGAAGGCCGAGGCGATGTCCGGCATCGCGGCACTGAAGATCGTCGCCGACGATGAGGCCGGGAAGTTGGAGAGCGCGACGATCCTTGGCCAGTTTGGCGAAGTGCCGGACGATTTTGCGGAAAGCTCGCAGGGCAGTTGAGGTGTGAGCCGACTCTGCCCGGCCGCCTGATCCCGAGCGGCGCAAGTGTGTCTTCAGTCCGTCAGGACGGCGATCAGGGAGAAGGAACTCGCGAGCACGAAGGTGCCGGCGACAAGGGACGCGATCAACAACATGGGATGCCTCAAGCGCACACAGCGCCATTACCAACGTGCAACGCTTCGCTCAGTTGCCTGCGCGCACGGGAGGGCTGCCTTGCAAGACAATGCTGTTGAAGACTTCGAGCCTTCACACGGGAGCAGACGGTTCAGCCCCGCCCCGATCGGTTCACGGGACGGGGGAACCCGGGATCTCACCAGCGAGGCCGATACGCAACGTGGCCCGGGTGTAGGATGGCAGGACTCGGTTAGAAGCACATCACCGCGACGGATGCCGCGGTGTGCCGGAACGGGGCGCTGAGCGGCCTCAGGCCGTCCCGGCGACCTTCTTATGCCCGCGTGCCTTCGGAGCCGCCCCGGACGCCCCTGCGGCCTTGGGCTTCCGACCACGGGTCTTGGGCGCCTCGGAGACTGTCTCGTCGGCCGCGGCAGCCTTGGGAGCTGCTTTACGCCTCTGCTGGCCAAGGCCAAGCGAGCGCGCCAGCTCGGACCGCTGAGCGGAATAGCTTGCAGCGGTCGACGGGTAGTCCGACGGCAGACCGTAGCGTGCACGGTACTGCTCCAACGTCAGGCCGGCCACGGTCAGGTGACGCTTCAGCGTCTTGTAGGGCTTGCCGTCGAGGAAGGAGATCAGCGCGTCCGGCGTGATCGACTTACGGATCTGTGCCGCGGTCGGCTTCTCGGGGCCGGCAGGTTCAGCAGTCGCCCCATTGCTGAGACCGGACAAAGCCGCATGCACGCTGGCGATCACATTGTGCAACTCCGACACCGGCACGTTGTTGTTCGACACGTAAGCCGCGACGAGGTCGGCGGCGAGTTCGATGAAGTTATAGGGTTGAGCTTCGAGTTTTTCGTCCACGACGATCCCTTCCATCAAGAGGATCCACCGCTCCACCCGATGAGGTAGATCGTCAAGGCATACGCATAGGAAACGCACCTCCGCTTTACGAAATTCCGGTCGAACTCACTGTCATATCCGAGCTGAGCGCATCGGCGGGGGGACTATGTCGTGCCAAAGGAACTCCCGTCGCTTGAGCGTTATGCATCTCCTCATTTGGGTGCCATCCCAACCCGATTACGGATCGCGCACCCGACGGTGGAGCCAACCGCGACACCATCAGGCTCTAAGACCAAGCTTTGAACGCCAAAGCCAAGCGAAGCCCTAAGAAACACTCCGATACATTTTCGTGTGTCGTAGGACACGCTGTCGCGAGAACTATCGCAAGGTCTAGCAGTTGCTCCTTTATAACAGGCCGATTCTGATGGGTCGGCTATGGAGTTCACGGAATGAAGAAAATTGCTTTTGCGTCAACGGCTCTGATTGCAGCCTTGGCTTTCACGCCGGTGACCGCTGATGCCCGCGGCTTCGGCGGTGGCGGTGGCGGTGGCGGCTTCCACGGCGGTGGCGGCGGTTTCCGTGGCGGCTTCGGCGGCGGCGGCGGCGGCTTTCGCGGCGGTATAGGCACACCCCGCGGCGGTTTTGTCGGACGTGGGTTTGCCGGCCGCGGCTTCGCGGGTGGCTACGGTCGCGGCGGATATGGTCGGGGACTTGGCTACGGTCTGGCGGGCGTCGGTCTTGGCCTGGGCGTCGGCTACGGCTTAGGCGGCTACTACGGAAACTGCGGTTACGGTGGCACGTACGGGTACGGCGCCTATGGGTATGGCCCAGGCTCGTGCGGCGGGTACTACGGCTACGGGTACTGAACAGCAGCCGCAGGCTTGCGCATGATAATGAGCCCCGGACCGCAGACGCGGCCGGGGCTTTTTTAATGCGCATCGGCCCCGGCTCACCGCATTTTCCGGATGAAGTCTTTCTCCACGGCTGCACCTGAGTGACGCCGCACTGCCGCGGAGCGTGGTGAAAGCAGCTGGGACCGCCCCGATGGGGCGCCGGGCTGCCTTCTCCTGGAAACCTTATCCGTCGATCATGCGTACAGGTCACGGCAGGATCGCACGATCTTGTGCGAGTCATGCCTTGATTTGGACGAGAGATCGGTAGATCTCACGCCAGTAGCGTACATACAGGATAATCGAAGTGACGCAAGAAAACCTGGGGTTAAACCCTGACATGCTCGCAATGGCGGGCAAACTGGTAGCGGCTTACGTGTCCAACAACCGCGTGCCGGCAACTGAACTTCCCGCTTTGATCCGCACCGTTCATGCGACCCTCAATGGCATCGCGAGCGTGACAGCGGCTGGTGGTGTCAGCACCCCGGACGAAGAAGTTGAGAAGCCCACCGCGGCACAGATCCGCAAGTCGATCCGGCCCGACGGGCTCGTCAGCTTCATCGACGGAAAATCATACAAGACGTTGAAGCGACACCTCACGAAGCATGGGCTCGACCCGCGCGGCTACCGGGCGAAGTTCGGACTGCCGGACGATTATCCGACGACGGCCGCCTCGTACTCGGAGGCCCGGTCTGCTCTCGCAAAAAATATTGGTTTGGGCCGGCCAGGTCGCGCAGCCGCCTGAGCAGCGTAGCTCGATGTCGCCTCGATCGGCGAACCGACGAGGCGACCTTCAAAGCTCCATGCCGCGCGCCGATATGATCCGTCGCGTGGCTTTGACCAACATTTCGTCTGAGAACGGCTTGCGCATAAACTGTGCAGCCATCGGCAGCTGATCCTCGGTCGGCGACGCCAACCCGGATACGATGAGGATCGCGACCTCCGGCCATCGTGCCGCGACCGCTTTCGCTAACGTGAACCCGGTCAACGGCTCGCCGGCCAGATCCACGTCCGCAATCATCGCGACAATCTCGGGTCGAGCGTCGAGATGAGCAACCGCAGCATCTACGCCTGTTGCCCCGGCCACCTCGAAGCCGGCATCACCCAGTGCCGCGACCATCGCCATGAGCTGGACTGGCTCGTCCTCTACGACCAACACGGCTGCTCGCGCCTTAGACTCTACCATGGGCTGCGTTCCCGTGCTCCAATTCTCAGGAACGCAACTGACGCGGATCTCGCCTCACCTGCCAGGTTCACGACTTTGAGTCGCGAACCTACTCCGTGCTTCAACCTGCCCCATAGCCGCCCTTCGAGTTGCTCGAGCTAGTGGACGGCGGCTTGCCGTCGTAACCGCCGCTCTCAGGCGTGCGGTCTGGCTTTGGATCGGGCAACCCGGGCGAGGTTGGTCCCGCGCTCTCAGCCAGGGGCGGCGGCGCCTTTGAGGGATCGAACGGATGACCGGGCGGCTGAGCGCCGATGGCCTCCGTCTTGGTCGCTGTGTCGTCACTCATAATGCCCTCGCTCGTGTCCTGTCTGAAGGCGCGCAGGCCACAGGAGTTCCGGCGGTGTGGCAGATCTCTGCGACCAATCGCACCTCTACTTCCACAGCTCCCCCTCTTCACCTCTGAAAAGGACGGCGAACGGTGGGACGCTCGCGTCGGGTGTCGGGCGCCCGGCGCTGCGACCTCGGTCGGCAGCTCGCGGCGCAGCCGGCAGCCGCGAAGATCGCGAGCGCGGGACGTCGGACCCGCATCTACCTCGCGACCGCACACGGGAACCTCCGGAGAACGCCCGCCTCCCACCGTCGGCGCGATCCGGCCGACGCGGCACGGTCCCCGCGTTTCGAGGTTCTCGACCCCGATCGGTCGCGAGCGGACCCGGCCTGTGATCGGCGATCAACCTGCGCGGAAGATCTCCACGCAAGACCTGCGCGGACGACCTGCGCGGACGACCCGCACCGTGACGGTCGCCCGCGCGGGTCGCGCGGTGATGGCCCCGTTCAGGCCTTGGTCGTCAGGGCGGTCTTGGGCATGAGCATATGGACGCCCTTGTTGCCGTCGACCGTCTGGGTGATGCGCAGGTTTCCGGCGAGCGAGCACAGCATGTAGGCCTGGTTGCGGGTCAGCCCGGTGCGGGCGCAGACGTGGCGCACCATCTCGCGCACCGCCTGCCGCATCGCCTCGTCGAGGCTCTCGTGCAGGCCGATCGTCATCAGGTCGGTGGGCGTCTCGGCGAACGGCCACTCGTAGCCGAGGTCCTTGCGCACGGTCAGGCGGAAGGTGCCGGTGAGGCCGGTCTCCAGCGCCGTGATGCAGACCTCGCCGTCGCCCTGCACGCCGTGCCCGTCGCCGGCGTAGAAGCCGGCGCCCGGGTTGTAGACCGGCAGGTAGAGGGTCGAGCCGACCTTCAGCTCCTTGTTGTCCATGTTGCCGCCGAAGCCGCGCGGCACCGCGGTGCCGACGCGGCCCCAGGCGGCGGGCGGCGCCGTGCCGAGGATGCCGAAGAACGGGTCGAGCGGCAGCTCGGTGCCCCAGGGCAGCACGCAGACGCCGCGCGCGACGTCGATGTCGGGGTGGATGGTCTCGTACTCGGTGAACTCGTCGGGCAAGGTCCCGAGCAGGGGCAGGATCGAGACGAAGCCCCAATCCTGGCGGAACGCCTGATCCAGGATCTCGACCTGCAGCACGTCGCCCGGCTCGGCACCGCGGACATGGACCGGACCGGTGACGAAGTGCGGCCCGGGGCCGGGGACGCATTGATCGAGCACCGCGAGGTGCTCGGCCGAGACCCGCGCGGGATCGGGATGCAGCGACTCGCGTCCGCCGGCGGGGAAGGAATGGAGGGTGACCGTGTCCCCGGACGCGATCTCGAGCACCGGCGGCAGCGCGGCGTCGAAGTAGCCGAGCACCATCTTGTCGGGGGTGGCCGGGATCTCGTGATGCGTCGGCATGTGCGCTCCTGATGTCAGACGGCGATGTGGCGGGTGAGGTCGGCGTGGCTGATCGCGCCGCGCTCGCTCCGCTCGACGATGCCCCCGCGCGAGAGGACCACGACGGAGTCGGCGAGGCGGATCGCGAAATCGAGATACTGCTCGACGAGCAGCACGGTGATCCGACCTTTGAGGCCGGCGATCACTGCCTCGATCGCCGAGACGATTGAGGGCTGGATGCCCTCGGTCGGCTCGTCGAGGAGCAGCAGCCGCGGGCGCGTCGCCAGCGCGCGGGCGATGGCGAGTTGCTGCTGCTGCCCGCCCGAGAGGTTGCCCCCGGGCCGGTGCCAAAGCTCGCGCAACGCAGGAAACAGCGCCGCCGCCTCGTCCACCGCCCCGGTGCGCTCCAGCCCGTGAGCGCGGGCGGCGACGCGCAGGTTCTCTGCGACGGTCAAATCCGAAAAGATCTCGCGGCCCTGCGGCACCGTCGCAAGCCCGCCCCGCGCGCGCCGATCGATCGGCCAGGATGCGATCTCGTCTTCGTCGAAGGCGATCCGCCCGCGGCTCGCCGGGATCAGCCCGGCCAGACACCGCAGCAGCGTGGTCTTGCCCGCGCCGTTGCGGCCGAGCACTGCAAGGCAGCTGCCCGGTTCGATCGTGAGCGCGACGCCGCGCAGCACCTGCGCGCTGCCGTAATGCTGGTCGAGCCCCTCGACCGTGAGCCGCATCGGCGGTGCTTCGGGCATGCTCATCGGCCTAGAAACACCTCGATCACGCGGGCATCTGCCCGAGCGCCGCGCATCCCGCCCTCGTAGAGGGTGCGGCCCTCGTGCAGCACCGTCACCCGGTCCGCGATGGCCTCGACGAAGGCCATGTCGTGCTCGATCACCACGATGGCCCGGTCGGGCCTTCGCAGCGCGCGGATCAGCGCGGCGGTGCGCTCGGTCTCCGCGTCCGAGAGCCCCGCCACCGGCTCGTCGAGCAGGATGATCCTGGGGTTCAAACCCAGCACCATGCCGATTTCCAGCCACTGCTTCTCGCCGTGGGCAAGTGCCCCGGCGAGTGCGTGCGCGCGGGGTTCGAGGCCGATCTCGCCGAGCACCGCCCCGATGCGCGCGGCGCGCTCCGATGCCGGGAGCCCAGCGCCGCAGCCGATGTCGAGGTTTTCGTACACCGTCAGCGCCGGGAAGACGCTCGGCTTCTGGAACTTGCGCCGCACGCCTGCCTTGGCGATCCCAGCCTCGGAGCACTTGGCTAGGTCCAGGCTGTCGCCGAGCATCACCCGACCGCGGAGGGGCTTGGTGATTCCGGAGATCACGTCGAGGAGCGTGGTCTTGCCGGCCCCGTTCGGGCCGATGACGGCGCGGACCTCGCCGGCATCGACGGCGAGCGATAGCGCGGTCAGCGCCCGGAAGCGGCCGAAGACCACATCGAGCTTGTCGACCAGAAGGGCGCTCACCGGCCCCCTCCGTTGCGCAGCCATGTCGGCTTGGTGCGGAGGGAGGCGAAGTCGAGCAGGCCGTTCGGCAATGCCAGCACCACCACGAGCACCAGCCCCGACAGGATGAAGGGCCACGCCTCCGGCATCGCCGCACTGAGCCAGAATTTGAGCGCGTTGACTGCGACCGCGCCGATCACCGCACCGCCGAGCCGGCCCATCCCGCCGATCGCCACCCAGACCGCGATCTCGATCGACAGGTCGGGGGCGAGCACCCGTGGGTTGATGATGCCGACCTGCGGCACGTAGAGCACGCCGGCCAGCGCCGCGATCATCGCCGAGAGGCACCAGATCCCGAGCTTCAGCCGTGTCGTGCCGTAGCCGAGGGTGCGCAGCCGGGTCTCGTCGTCGCGGCACGCCAGCATGCGTCGCCCGATCCGCCCCGCTACCAGCGCGCGGGTGCCGACGAGAACCGCCGCCAGCGCGCCGAGCGAGGCTAGGGCGAGGCCCGTCGTCACGGCCGCCGAGCCCATCGGATATCCGAACAGCAGCGGGAAGCCGGTCATGCCGTTGTTGCCGCCAAGCCCGGTATCGTTGCGGAACATCAGCAACATGGCGACGTAGACGAGTGCCTGGCTGATGATCGAGAAGTAGACGCCGTTCACCCGCGAGCGGAACGAGGCGAAGCCGAAGACGAAGGCGACGGCCCCCGACAGCGCCATCGCCAGGAACAGGGCGTAGGGCGCGTTGGTGAGCCCGGCCCAGTAGGCCGGCAGCGTCTTCCAGCCCATGAACTGCACGAAGTCCGGCGCGACCCCCGTCGCGGAGAACGCGTGCGACAACAGGTGCATGGCGCAGACGTAGCCGCCGATGGCGAAGAACAGCCCGTGACCGAGGCTGAGGATTCCGAGGTAGCCCCAGATGAGGTCGAGCGACACGGCGAGGATCGCGAAGACGGCGAGTTGCCCGATCGTGTTGACGACGTAGGGGGCGGGCTTCAGTCCGACGAGCACCAGGCAAGCAGCCAGGATTAGCAGCAGGATGCCGACGAGGAGCGGTTCGTGAAGCCACGCGGCCGACCGACGCGGACGAGCATTGACCGGGGACGGCAGGCTGTCGGCTGCCCCGCTCATCGCCGACGCCTCGCAACGAATAGGCCCTCGGGGCGTCGTTGGAGGAACACGATGATGCCGACGAGCACGATCACCTTGGCCGCGACCGCCCCGTAGAACGGCTCGATCAGCACGTTGGCCCCGCCGATGCCGAGCGCCGCCACCACCGTCCCGACCACGGTGCCGACGCCGCCCAGGACCACCACCATGAAGCTGTCGACAATGAAGGTCGCGCCCATGCCCGGATTGACGCTGTAGATCGGGCATAGGGCCACTCCCGCGAGCCCAGCGAGCCCTGAGCCGAAACCGAAGGCGAGGCGGTCGACCCGTCGGGTCCTAATGCCGAGCGCGCCGGCCATGTCGCGGTTCTGCGTCACCGCGCGGATGTCGAGGCCGAGCGGCGTGCGCTTGAGGATCAGCAGCGTCGCGGCGAGCGTCACCGCGGCGAAGGCGATGGCGAAGAGCCGGTTCCAGGTGACGATGAAGTCGGCGTAGAGCGGGACACCGCCGCTGACGTAGGACGGCATGCCGAACTGTAGGTTCTGCGAGCCGAAGACGACGCGCACAAGATTGATCAGGAACAGGCTCACCGCCCATGTGGCGAGCAGGCTCATCAGCGGCCTTCGGTAGAGGTGGCGTAGGATCAAAGCCTCGACGACGATGCCGACGCCGGCCGATGCCAGGAACGCGACGGGAATCGCCGCGACGAGGTAGAGGTCGATCAGACCCGGCGCGACCATCCGAAAGGCCTCCTGCACGCCGTAGGCGGCATAGGCGCCGACCATGATGAGCTCGCCCTGGGCGAGGTTGATCACCCCCATCAGCCCGAAGATGATCGCGAGGCCGACCGCTGCCATAAACAGGATGCTGGCAAAGCTCAGGGCGTTGTAGGAGAGCGCGAGTCCATCGCCGATGGTGACCGCGCGTTCGACCCGCGCGATCCCCGCATCGAGCGCGGCTTTGAACGCCGGATCCGCGGCATAGGCCGGATCGGTCCGCAAACTCGCGAGCCGGGAGCGTGCGGCGCTCGACGGGGCGTCGGCGATGGCGCCGATGGCCGCCCGGCGGCGCGCGGGCTCGGGGG
>NZ_VRUV01000079.1:0-13146 GCF_008039455.1 Methylobacterium sp. WL116 | reverse complement strand
TCACGCCCGGGGTGGGTTGGGGTGCCTGCATCTGCTGGCTGCGCTGGATCTCCATGCGCGTGGTGTTGTTCTGCGAGGTGAGGTTCTGCTGCAGCGCCCGGGACTCGCCCTGGCGGGCGAAGGACTCGTTGGCGGCGTCGGGGTTGCCCTGCCGGACCTGCGCGAGGGCGGGCGTGGCGGCGAGGGCGGCGATGATGGCGATCGGCACGATGCGCATCGGGCGCTCCTGTGTGGGGGATGTCTGTCGATGATGTGAGCAAGCGGCCGGCCTGCTTCAAGTTCCCGCCCGGCGGCCGCGCGGGGCGGCGACATTGCGTCCGGGCCTCGGGCTCCGGGCCTCGGCGATCGCGCCTCAGCGTCGAGGCCTCGGCGTCCGGGTCTCGACGCCGTTCGCGTTTTGGTCCAGGGATTGCCCATGCCGAACTCTTCGCATGCGACGCCGCCTTCCGACGCGGAGCGTGGCTCCAGCTCCATCGCCGCCCGCGCCATGGGGGCCTTGCGCCCGAGCGCGTCCTCCTATCTCGACGGCCTGAACGATGAGCAGCGCCGCGCTGTCGAGGCGACGGAGGGCCCCGTCCTGGTGCTGGCCGGCGCCGGCACCGGCAAGACGCGGGTGCTGACGACCCGCATCGCCCACCTGATCACGACCGGCCGGGCGCGGCCGTTCGACATCCTGTCGGTGACTTTCACCAACAAGGCCGCGCGGGAGATGAAGCACCGCATCGGCACGCTGATCGGGCCGGCCGGCGAGGGCATGCCCTGGCTCGGCACCTTCCACGCCATCGGCACCAAGATCCTGCGCCGCCACGCCGAGCTGGTGGGCTTGAAATCCGACTTCACGATCCTCGGCACCGACGACCAGCTGCGCCTGATGAAGCAGGTGCTGAAGGACCAGAACATCGACGAGAAGCGCTGGCCGGCACGCGCGCTCGGCCACGTCATCGACGGCTGGAAGAACCGCGGCCTCGGCCCGGACCAGATCCCGGCCGGCGAGGCGCAGGCCTTCGCCTTCGGCAAGGGCGGCGACCTCTACACCGCCTACCAGGCCCGGCTCGTCACGCTCAACGCGGTCGATTTCGGCGACCTGCTGCTGCTCTGCCTCAAGCTGTGGCGCGAGAATCCGGACGTGCTGGCCAACTACCAGGACCGGTTCCGCTACATCCTCGTCGACGAGTACCAGGACACCAACGTCGCCCAGTACCTCTGGCTCAGGCTGCTCGGGCAGGTGCGCAAGAACATCGCCTGCGTCGGCGACGACGACCAGTCGATCTACGGCTGGCGCGGGGCCGAGGTCGACAACATCCTGCGCTTCGAGCACGATTTTCCCGGTGCCGTGGTGGTCCGCCTGGAGCGCAACTACCGCTCGACGGGCCACATCCTGGCCGCCGCCTCGGGCCTGATCGCCAAGAACCAGGGCCGGCTCGGCAAGACTCTGCGCACGGAGGACGAGCTCGGCGAGCCCGTCACCGTGTCGGGCGCGTGGGATTCGGAAGAAGAGGCGCGGCTCCTGGCGGAATCGATCGAGGCGCTCCAGGCCAAGCAGCACCCGCTCTCCGAGATCGCGGTGCTGGTGCGGATCTCGGCGCAGATGCGCGAGATCGAGGACCGCTTCGTCCAGCTCGGCCTGCCCTACCGGGTGATCGGCGGCCCGCGCTTCTACGAGCGCGCCGAGATCCGCGACGCGCTGGCCTACCTGCGCGCGACCAACAACCCGTCCGACGACCTTGCCTTCGAGCGGATCGTCAACACCCCCAAGCGCGGCCTGGGCGACGCGACGCTGCAGCAGCTCCACCTCTACGCCCGCGCCGAGCAGGTCCCGCTGCTCCACGCCGCGCGAAAGCTCTGCGAGACCGACGAGCTCAAGCCCCGCGTGCGCTCGACGCTGCTCGCGCTCACCGAGAGCTTCTCGCGGTGGGCTCGGCTCGTCGAGAGCAACCCGCATTCCGAGGTGGCGCAGACCATCCTCGAGGAATCCGGCTACACCGAGATGTGGCAGAAGGAGAAGTCGGCCGACGCGGCCGGGCGGCTGGAGAACCTCAAGGAGTTCGTCCGCTCGATGGAGGAGTTCCCCGACATGGGCGCCTTTCTCGAGCACGTCTCGCTGGTGATGGAGGCCTCGGAGGCCGAGGGCGCCGAGCGCGTCTCGCTGATGACCCTGCACGCGGCCAAGGGGCTGGAATTCGACACGGTGTTCCTGCCCGGCTGGGAGGATGGCCTCTTCCCGAACCAGCGCGCCCTCGACGAGAGCGGCCGCGCGGGCCTCGAGGAGGAGCGTCGCCTCGCCCATGTCGGGCTGACGCGGGCCCGCAAGCGCGCGAAGCTGTCCTTTGCCGTCAACCGCCGCATCCACGGCCTGTGGTCCTCGACCATCCCGTCGCGCTTCATCGACGAGCTGCCGGAATCGGCGGTCGACGTGATCGAGGCGCCGGCCCACTTCTCCGCCGGCGCCTCGCGCTTCGACCGCAATCCGCAACCCTTCGGCTCGAGCTACGGCACGCCGGGCTGGCAGCGGGCGCAGGCCAATACCGGGCAGCAGAACAACTTCGGCAAGGGCGCGGCGCACACCACCGCCCGCGGCTTCGGCGCCTCGCCCGGCGGCGGGCGCGGCGGCCCGCGACAGATCGAGGGCGAGCTGATCGCCAAATCCACCGGCACGCCCTCGGCCTTCGAGGCCGGGATGCGGGTTCTGCACACCAAGTTCGGCCCCGGCGACGTAGCCGCCGTCGACGGCAACAAGCTCACCGTTGACTTCGACAAGGCCGGTCGCAAGATGGTGCTCGACAGCTTCCTGCAGCCGGCCTGAGGCCGCTCGCGGACGAGCGTGACGTCGGGCGCAGGACACGACCTTGGGCGGACCGGACACGGCCCCATCCCCCGACCGTCCCGGCGCACCATCCGCCGTCGTCCGAGCCATTTCAGCAACACCTGCCGGGCCCCGTCATGCGGCCGTCGCATCGCCCGACTCTATGGTGCGCGCGTTGCATGCTCCGGCAACGACCAGGCGGGCCGCGCAGCGGCTCGTCTTGTCCACAAGCTTCGTGTCGAGGGCCGGAACCGGCTCGAGGCAGCGTCATTGCTTCCGAGAGGAGAGATAAGCCCACGATACGAAGGTTAGAGCGAAGAGCGGTTTCTGGTTAGCAAGTCCTTTTGGTTGGCAAATCCCACGCGGAGTGTTGATCGATGAAAAGACGGCGCGCACGACTCGAGCTGGTGGAAGACCGCACGGTCCGGCTGCACAGGACCCGCTTCGACGAGGAACGAAACCTAGGCCCGATCCAGCCGCTGACCGACCGGCAGGCGGAATACCTCGACGCGCTCGCCCTGAACCCGCAGGTCATCGTGCTCGGCCCGGCCGGCACCGGCAAGACCTACATCGCCGGCACACGCGCCGCCGACCTGCTGCGCCAGCGCCGGATCGCCAAGGTGATCATCACCCGCCCGAACGTTCCCGGCGGCCGTTCGCTCGGCTTCTTTCCCGGCACGCTGGAGGAGAAGATCGCGCCCTGGGTCGCTCCCCTCACCGAGGCGATGAAGGAACGGATGGGCGCCGCCGCCTTCGAGATCGCCTTGAAGGCCGGCGACATCGAGATCGTGCCGTTCGAGGTGATGCGCGGGCGCACCTTCAAGGACTGCCTCGTGATCCTCGACGAGGCGCAGAACACGACCACCGCCGAGATCAAGATGTTCCTCACCCGCATCGGCGACGCCTGCCAGGTGATCATCAACGGCGACGTCTCGCAGACCGACCTGCGCGAGACCTCGGGGCTGCGCACCGTCATCCACCTGATCAAGAGCCGGATGATGCCGATCCCCGTGGTCGAGTTCACCCGCGACGACATCGTCCGCTCCGGAATTTGCGCGGAGTGGGTGAAGGCTTTCGAGGAAACGAATCTGTAAGTTGCGAGTTACCAGCGGCGGGTCGAAGCGGAGACCCGCCGCGCTTCACCGGCGCGACGTCCTTCTCCCATCTCCCGGACCCGGGAGATGACATGGGTGCCGCGGCCCGACGACAAGAAACAGGATTATCTCCGTGAGGAAACTGACCTTCGCCGTTGCCGTTCTGGCCTCGCTCGGCGCCGCCGCCATCACCGCCCCCGCCTCCGCCGCCCCGGGCGCCCCGATGGGCGTGACCGCCCCCGACGCGATCGAGCATGTCCAGATGCACCGGATGGAGCGTCGCATGATGCATCGCCGGATGGAGCGTCGCATGATGCGCCGGCACATGGAGCACCGCATGATGCGCCGCCACATGATGCGCCGCATGTGATCTGACCGACCCTGATCGGTCGGCGACGGGGTCCTTCGGGGCCCCGTTTTCTTTTGTGGCCGCCCGCGCCGCGCCGCGCCGGCGGATTGCCCCGGACTCCGCGGATTCCTATGTCGAGGCGCAGGCCGGGTTGCGGCTGCAAGCTTTCGGAGACCACATGCCCCCCTCCAACCGCCTGTTCGACGACTTCGCCCGCCTGATGACGGATGCCGCGGGCGCCGCGCAGGGGGTGCGCCGCGAGGCCGAGACCGTGATCCGCGCCCAGGCCGAGCGGCTGATCCGCGACATGGACATCGCCTCCCGCGAGGAGCTCGACGTGCTGCGCGACATGGTCGCCACCCTGCGCGCGCAGAACGAGGCGCTGACCGCGCGGGTCGCGGCGCTCGAGGCCGATGCGGCGCCGGCCGCGGCCGCTGCGTCCACCGCGGGAGCGAGCGAGGCGATCTGATCCGACGCGCGGGCGACCGGCGCGAATCGGTCTCGGCGGGGCGGCGGGCTTGTACACAGGAAGCGCGCGCGAACGATCCATTTCCTGTTCACCGGCCGGGCGAAGCGCTTTGTGTCGCGAGTCCGCGCCGGTTTATAGTCGGTGACGCACTGATTCGCCTTAGCCCGCCGAAGACCGGGAGCCGCCAAGTCGTCATCGCGCGATATTCCGTCCCATCGGGACAAGTGATTTCGTGTCGTGACATGGTTCCGAACTTTGGTTATTTATTGTTCACCATGCCGCGGCGCCGTAATACGGCGGCGTCATCTCGGATCGTCATGCCACAGCTTCACGTCGACATCGAAGGCTACGATCGGATCGAGCACCCGCTCGATGTCGTGGAGCGTCTTGCCGCGCTCCGCGACTGGATCTTCGATCGCGCCGAGACGGACGAGATGTCCGTCGTGGTGGCCGGGCGCTGGACCGAATACCAGGTCGCGTTCACCTGGATCGAGGACGTCGAGGCCCTGCACGTCGCCTGCGCCTTCGACCTCAAGGTGCCGGATCGCCGCCGCACCGAGGTGCAGCGGCTGATCGCGCTGATCAACGAGCAGCTCTGGATCGGGCATTTCGACCTGTGGTCGAGCGACGACGTGGTGATGTTCCGCCATTCGCTCCTGCTCGCCGGCGGCTCGGTGCCGACGCATCCGCAATGCGCGATGCTGCTGAAGTCGGCGGTGGAGGCGTGCGAGCGCTACTACCAGGCCTTCCAGTTCGTGCTCTGGGCCGGCAAGTCCGCCCGCGAGGCGCTGGACGCGGTGCTGTTCGAGACCGAGGGCGAGGCCTGAGGCCCGCCATGGCCGCTCCTCCCGCGGCGGGCGCCCTGCCCGCCTCCCTCACCCTCGTCGGGGCGGGCAAGATGGGCGGGGCGATGCTCGAAGGCTGGCTCGCGGCCGGCCTCGACCCGAAGCGCACGACGATCGTTGAGGCCGATCCGTCCGATGCGCTGCGCGCGCTCTGCACCGCCCGCGGCCTCGCCCTCAACCCGGCCACGGTCGCGCCCGCCGCCGTCCTCGTCCTCGCGATCAAGCCGCAAGGGTTCGCCGACGCCGCGCCCGGCCTCGACCGGATGATCGGCCCGGGCACCGTCGTCCTGTCGATTCTGGCCGGCAAGACCGTGGCCGACATCGAAGGCCGCTTGCCGAGCGCCCGGGCGATCGTGCGCGCAATGCCGAACCTGCCCGCCAGCATCGGCCGCGGGGCCACCGGCGCCGTCGCGAACGCGGCGGTGACCGCGGGCCAGCGTGCCGCCGTCGCGGCTCTGCTCGGCGCCAACGGGCTCGTCGAATGGGTCGGCTCGGAAACCGAGATCGATGCGGTCACCGCCCTGTCGGGCTCGGGTCCGGCCTACGTCTTCCTGATGGTCGAGGCGATGACCGAGGCCGGGATCGCCGCCGGGCTCGATCCGCAGGTCGCCGCGCGGCTTGCCCGGGCCACGATCTCCGGCGCCGGCGCCCTCCTCGACGCGAGCGACCTGCCCGCATCGGAATTGCGCCGCAACGTCACCTCGCCGGGCGGCACCACCGCCGCCGCCCTCGACGTGCTGATGCGCGACGACGCGCTTGGCCCCCTGATGCGGGAGGCCGTCGCGGCGGCCAAACGGCGGGCGGGCGAGCTGGCCGGCTGAGGCTCGACGCCATAGGGCATGCGGGGCTCCTCCATCCCACTCCCTCATCCTGAGGCGCCCGCGCCAGTGGGCCTCGAAGGAGCCCTCCGGGAATCGCGCGCAAGCTGGAAGCCTCCTTCGAGGCCTCCGCTTCGCTGCGGCACCTCAGGATGAGGATGGTGGACGGGATCGGCTGAAGGCTCGATCCTTCGGCCTCACCGGTCCAAGCTTGCAGGAACCAGCGCCACCCGATCGAGCCCCTTGGCCAGCACCGATCCGCTGGGCGGGGCGTCGCGGAGTTCGCGCCAGTTCACCCCGGCGCCGTCCGGCAGGACGACTTCGCCGTCGAGGCGCATCGGGGCGCCCGCCTCGATCGCGGCGAGGCCGTCGAGGAGGCTGTGCGTCACGGTGGCCGGCCAGAGCAGGTCGAGGTCCGAGGTCGTGGAGAGGTAGGCGAGGCCGGTCAGGCTTTGCCACAGCAGGCCGCCGAACACCTGCGGGACGACGCCGTATTCGGCGGCCAGCGCCAGCACCGCGTCGACGGCGAGGTGCCAGGCCGGCGGCGCGGATGGGCGCGCGGCGGCGAGGGTCACCGGAGGGGACGGCGTGGCGTCGGCCCACGGCACCGCGAGGCCGATGCGGCGCTTGCCGGCGGCCGGCGGCAGGGGGAGCCCGGCGGGCAGATGGTCGCCCTCGTCCGGATGACGGCGCCGCACGATCACCGGCCAGCCGTTGGCGGCCCAGGCCGCGACATGCGGCACGCCGTCGAGGTCGGAGCGCCCGGCGAGCAGCCGGTCCCAGGCCTCGGGCGCCACCACGAACAGGTCGTGGCGGCGAAGCGTCGTCACGCGCGCGCCGCGTCGACCACCCGCGCGGCGATGTCGTGGGCGACGGGACGACCGCCGCGATCCT
The DNA here is from genome assembly GCF_008039455.1 of Methylobacterium sp. WL116. Taxonomy (NCBI): domain Bacteria; kingdom Pseudomonadati; phylum Pseudomonadota; class Alphaproteobacteria; order Hyphomicrobiales; family Methylobacteriaceae; genus Methylobacterium; species Methylobacterium sp. WL116. Next base: position 5,874 of record NZ_VRUV01000079.1, on the reverse strand, counting down.
TGCCGAGGGCGTCGCGGGCGTCGTGCGAGGGCGGCTCGCCGATCAGGGCCGCGATCTGCGGCCCGAGGGGCTTGGCGGGATCGAGCACCACCTGCACCGCGCCGGCCTGGACCATGTTGTCGAGGCCGGGTGCGAAGACGGGGGTGGATTTCGCCATCGCCTCGAGCTTCTCCAGCGGCAGCTTGGTGACGCGGGCGACGGAGGGCAGGTCCATCACGCTCGGGTTGGCCCCGGGCAGCGCGACCAGCACCCGCGTCGCGAGGGCGGTGGCGATGAAGGCGCCGGCGGCCGAGTGGCCGTAGATCAGGCCGATCGTCGGGTGGCCCTGCGCATCCGCCAGCAGCAGCGCCTTGGCGAGGTGGGCCAGGCACTCGTTCAGCCCCAGAAGCTCGTCGCGCCGGCTCATGCGCTGGCTGTCGGAATCGACCAGCACGAGGACCGGCGTGGCGCCGCCGGCCCGCACCGTCGCCAGCACGGCGGCCGAAAGGGCCAGCGCGCCCTCGATCCCGAGCGGCGTGTCGCCGTCGACGCCGACCACCGCGAGGTCACGGTTTTCGAGCGGCCCGCGGCCGGTGATCAGACCGTCGGCGACGGCGACCGCGTGGCCGACGGGGAAGAGCGAGGCCAGGATCTCAGCGAGCGTCATGTGTCGTCCCCTCGAGCCCGGCGACGAGGCCGTCGAAGTCGGCCGCCGACAGGGCCGGCACGCCGGCCGGGTCGTTGACGCCGAGGCGCGCCCAGATCTCGGTGGCGTCGCGGCAGTCGCCGAAGCGCGCAATGCGGTCTTCGAGCCGCGCCTGCTCCGCTTCGAGCGTCGCGAGGTCGAAGGCCGGTGCCCGGCCGATCAGGTCGAGGGCGGCGGCGCGAAACGCCTCCACGGTGTCGTCGCAGAACCGGTCGGCGCCGCCGGCGAGGCGCCGGTGCTTGCCGCCCATGGTGCGCCAGACCAGGGCGCGGTCCTTCGAGTCGAATTCCTCGGCGCCCTTGTTGGTCTCGATCACCTCCGGGCCGGAGACCGAGATGCGCCCGCCCTCCGAGACCGCGAGGCGCGAGCAGGTTCCGGCGATCAGGCCGCCGCCGCCGAAGCAGCCGGCGCGGCCGCCGACGAGCCCGACCACCGGGATGCCGGCGCGGCGCAGATCGGCGATGGCGCGCATGGTCTCGGCGATGGCGGTCTCGCCCGCATTGGCCTCCTGCAGGCGGACGCCGCCGGTGTCGAACAGGATCAGCACGGCCTCCGGCGTCTCGGTGACCGCGGCGCGTAAAAGCCCGACGAGCTTGGCGCCGTGCACCTCGCCGAAGGCGCCGCCCATGAAGCGGCCCTCCTGGGCGGCGAGGTAGACCGTGCGGCCGTCGAGCCTGCCCCGGCCGACGACGATGCCGTCGTCGAAGGCGCGGGGCAGGTCGAACAGCGGCAGGTGGGGGCTCATCGCCCGCTGCTCCGGGCCGACGAACTCTTCGAAGCTTTCCGCGTCGACGAGCGCGGCGACGCGCTGCCGGGCGCTGGCCTCGTACCAGCTCAAGCTCATCGGCCGGTCTCCATCAGGCGCGCGCCCTGGAGCAGGCGCAGCGACACGGTGTCGGGCCGGGCGCCCCCGTCGTTGATCGCGATGCGCAGGCCGCCGGGCTGGGCCCGCGCCACGAAGTCGGCCGCCACCGCCTCCCAGACGTCGCCGTAGCCGACGACCGGCGTCGCGATCTCGATGGTGCATTGGTCCGGCGGCAGCACGCGCTCCAGCAGCACCTCGAGGTTGCCGGATGCGACGACGCCGGTGATCGCCTGCGGCTTGGTGCCGGCGAGCGGTCCTTTCGTGGTGTGGCGGAAGGTCATCGTTTCCATGTGACATCGTCCTCCTGCGCCCAATGCCATCCGGCGGGATCGCCGGTCCCCTCTCTCGAACGCGAGAGGGGGCCGCGTGCCGCGTCCCGCGCCTGCTCTCTCAGCCCGATCATCTCACCAGTTCCGGAACCGGGCCGGCGGCTCGTACAGGCCGCCCGACGTGTGCACGAGGTCCTTGATCGACTTCGCCGCGAGCAGGCTGCGGTCGGCGTCGAGCGGCTCGATCCCGAGATCCTCCGGGCGGCGGACGATGCCCCGGGCGCGCAGGTGCTCGACCTTGGCCTTGTCGCGGCCGCGCCCGACCTCGGTGTAGCCGGCCACGCCGCGGATCGCCTGCTCGCGCTCGTCCGCGTTGCGGCAGAGCAGGAGGTTGGCGATGCCCTCCTCGGTGACGATGTGGGTGACGTCGTCGGCGTAGACCATCACCGGCGCGAGCTCGAGCCCGATCGTCCGGGCGAGCTCGAGGGCGTCGAGGTGCTCGACGAAGGCGGGCACGAGCCCGTCGCCGAAGGTCTCGACGAGCTGCACCACGAGCTTGCGCCCGCGCATCAGCGCCGGGTCGCCGGTCTGCTGCGCCTCGCGCCCGGCCTTCATCCAGGTGTCGGACGGGTGGCGGCGGCCGTGCGGGTCCGAGCCCATGTTCGGCGCGCCGCCGAAACCCGCGACGCGGTTCGTCGTCACGGTCGAAGAGTGGCCCATGAGGTCGATCTGCAGGGTCGAGCCGATGAACAGGTCGCAGGCGTAGAGCCCCGCCGTCTGGCAGAAGGCGCGGTTCGAGCGCAGCGAGCCGTCGGCGCCGGTGAAGAAGATGTCCGGCCGCGCGGCGATGTAGCGGTCCATGCCGACTTCCGAGCCGAAGCAGTGCACCTGCTCGACCCAGCCCGCCTCGATCGCCGGGATCAGCGTCGGGTGCGGGTTCAGCGCCCAGTTGGTGGCGATACGGCCCTTCAGCCCGAGCCGCTCGCCATAGGTCGGCAGCAGCAGCTCGATCGCCGCGGTGCCGAAGCCGATGCCGTGGTTGAGCCGGCGGATGCCGTACTCGGCGTAGATCCCCTTGATGGCCATCATCGCCATCAGGATCTGCGTCTCGGTGACGGCGGCCGGGTCGCGGGTGAACAGCGGCTCGACGTAGAACGGCGTGTCGGCCTCGACCACGAAGTCGATCCGGTCGCCGGGGATGTCGACCCGCGGCACCGTCTCGACGATCTGGTTCACCTGCGCGATCACCACGCCGTTCTTGAACGCGGTGGCCTCGACCACCGTCGGCGTGTCCTCGGTGTTGGGGCCGGTATAGAGGTTGCCGGCCCGGTCGGCCGAGACGCCGGCGATCAGCGCGACGTTCGGCGTGAGGTCGATGAAGTAGCGCGCGAACAGCTCGAGGTAGGTGTGCACCGCCCCGAGCTCGATCTGCCCGCCGTAGAGCATCTTGGCGATGCGGGCGCCCTGCGGGCCGGAATACGAGTAGTCGAGGCGCTTGGCGATGCCGGTCTCGAACACGTCGAGATGCTCCGGCAGCACGATGCCGGACTGGACCATGTGCAGGCCGTGCACCTTGTCCGGGTCGCAGGCGCTCAGCCCGCGCGCCAGGCAGTCGGCCTGCTTCTGGTTGTCGCCTTCGAGGCAGACGCGGTCGCCCGGGCGCAGGACGGCTTCGAGCAGGTCGACTACGTCGGCGGCCGCGACGACCTTGCCGTCGGCGTGGGCGCGGCCGGCCGCGATCCGCGCATCCCGCGCCGTCCTCTGCCTGCGCCAGTCCGTCATCCCGATCCCCAAACCGTCGACCCGCCCGCACGCTGTCGGCATGCGATCGCGGGTCAGACACAGCAATTCGTATGCGAATGATCCATTCGATCACATGATCGTATACCAGCTTGCCGATCTGTCAATATTTTGCATACTCAGTGGCAACGAAGACGAATCACGAAATCGGGACGGATACGCCGGATGCCCCGTGCCATCGCGCCTCCTCGACCATCGCCCGGCCCGATCGGGAGTGCCCCGCACAGGAGGCTGCGGCCATGATCATCGCCGGCGTCGCGCTGCTCGCCGCCTGCACGCTGATCGGCGTGTATCTCGGCGATCTCCTCGGGATCGCGCTCGGCGTGAAGGCCAATGTCGGCGGGGTCGGCATCGCCATGATCCTGCTGATCGCCGCCCGCGTCTGGCTGATGCGCCACGGCCGCCTGAGCAAGAACGTCAAGTTCGGCGTCGAGTTCTGGGGCGGCATGTACATTCCCATCGTCGTCGCGATGGCCGCCCAGCAGAACGTCGTCGCCGCGGTGAGCGGCGGCCCGATCGTGATCATCGCCGCCTTCGGCTCCCTGGCGATCTGCTTCGCCGCGGTGGCGCTGCTCAGCCGCATCGGCGGCCGCGACCCGGGCGGTCCGGAGGTCGAGCACGGCGGCGCCCTCATCGGCGGCGAACCCGAGGCAGCGCGGGCCGACGCCGCGGCGATCCCGGCGGGGCGGACGCGATGAGCGGCCTGTGGCACGGCCTCGAGCACGTCTTCGTCGAGCAGAGCCTGGTTGCGGCCTTCGCCGTCGTCGGGGCGCTGATCCTGGTCTCGAACGTCGCCGCGCGGCGGCTCACCAACGGGCGGGTGCACGGCTCGGCCATCGCCATCGTGCTCGGCCTGGTGCTCGCCTATTTCGGCGGCGTGCTCACCGGCGGCAAGAAGGGCCTGGCCGACATCCCGGCGCTGGCCGGGATCGGGCTGATGGGCGGGGCCATGCTGCGCGATTTTGCCATCGTCGCCACCGCCTTCGAGGTCGACGTGATCGAGGCGCGCCGGGCCGGCCTCGTCGGCGTGCTGGCGCTGGCGCTCGGCACGCTGCTGCCCTTCCTCGTCGGCACGCTGACCGCGGTCGCCTTCGGCTACCACGACGCGGTCTCGATCACGACGATCGGCGCGGGCGCGATCACCTACATCGTCGGCCCGGTCACCGGCGCGGCGCTCGGCGCCGACTCGACGGTGATGGCGCTCTCGATCGCCACCGGCGTGACCAAGGCGGTGGGCGTGATGGTCGGCACGCCCCTCGTCGCCAAGCTGATCGGCCTCGACAACCCGCGCTCGGCCATGGCCTATGGCGGGCTGATGGGCACGGTCAGCGGGGTGGCCGGCGGCCTGGCCGCCACCGATCCCAAGCTCGTGCCCTACGGCGCGCTGACCGCGACCTTCCACACCGGCATCGGCTGCCTCGTCGGCCCGTCGGTGCTGTTCCTGACGGTGCGGGCGATCGTCGGCTGAGCCCGGCTTCGCGGGGCGGGAGAGCCATGGACGCGGGCCACGAGACCGAGGAGCGGGCGCTGATCTCCGATCGCATCCGCGACGCGCTCACGGATGCGATCGCGGCGGGCGAGCTCGCCGCCGGCACGACCCTGGACGAGCAGACGCTGGCCGACCGCTTCGGCGCCTCGCGCACCCCCGTGCGGGAGGCCCTGCGCCAGCTCGCCTTCGGCGGCCTCGTGGAGCAGCGCCCGCGCCGCGGCATGGTCGTCGCCCGGATGACGCCCGAGCGGATCATGGACATGTTCGAGGCCACCGCCGAGATCGAGGCTTTGTGCGTGCGGCTCGCCACCCACCGCATGCGCCCGCTCGAGCTCAGCGCCCTGATGGAGCTGCACCGGCGCTCGGGCGCGGCGGTCGAGGGCGGCGACCTCGACGCCTACGACGGCCTGAACCGCCAGTTCCACGAGGGGCTCTACGCGGCCACCCACAACGGGTTCCTGGCCGAGCAGGCGCTGGCGATCCGCACCCGGCTCTCGGCCTTCCGCCGCACGCAGCTGCGCCAGGGCGACCGCATCCGCCGCTCCCACGCCGAGCACGGCGCGATCCTGGCCGCGATCGCCGAGGGCGACGGCGAGGCGGCGGCACGGCGCATGCGGGCGCACATGCTCAACGCGGCCGGGGCGCTCGGACGCTACATCGCCGCGCGGCCGGACATCTTCTTCACCGGCGCCGACGGCTCGCTGCGCTCGAACCGCGCCTTCTGCCAGACGGCGGGGCTCTACGCCTGCGACCTGTTCATCGGCTC
>NZ_VRUV01000799.1:0-1458 GCF_008039455.1 Methylobacterium sp. WL116 | reverse complement strand
CACCAGCATCGGCACCTACCGCCAGAACATCGGCGTCGAGCCGCGCCAGCTCGCCCCGGGCCGCCCGCTCGACCGCTACGTGCCGCCCAACCTCGACGCAGCGATCGCGATCGGCCTGCAGGAGCATCCGCAGATCCTCTCGGCGCTGCACGCGGTTGACGCGGCCGAGGCGCAGGTGAAGGTCTACGAGGGGGTGCTGTATCCAACCGTCAGCCTATCCGGCTCAGTCAATCAGCGTTATGATCAGCAGATTGCCAATTCGAATGCTGTCGTTGCGGCAATCGTCGGGCGCGTGACGATCCCGCTGTACCAAGGCGGCCAGGAATACGCCCAGATCCGTCAGGCCAAGGAAACGGTCGGCCAGACCCGCATCCAGGCCGATCAAGTCCGTGACCAGGTCCGCGCCCAGGTGGTGGACTTCTGGGGCCGGCTCGAGGCCGCCAAGGCGCAGGTGATCGCCGCCCAGGCCCAGGTCCAGGCCAACGAGGTCGCGCTGAACGGCGTTCGCGAGGAAGCCCGCGTCGGACAGCGCACGACCCTCGACGTGCTCAACGCGCAGCAGGAACTGCTGAACGCCCGCGTGAACCTGATCACCGCCCAGCGCGACCGGGTGATCTACTCCTACGGCGTGGTCCAGGCGATCGGCCGGCTGACGGCGCGCTACACCGCGGTGCCGGTGGCCATCTACAGCGCCAAGACCCACTCCGATCAGGTCAAGGATCTCTGGTACGGCGTTCGTTCGCCGGACGGCCGCTGACGGTGGGATGGCACATGCCCAAGAAGCCGCGCGATCTGGCACAGCTCGATTGGGAAGACGTCCGCTTGTTCCTGGTCGTGACGGAAGCTGGATCGATCCGTGCTGCGGCCAAGCGGCTTGATGTGCACCATTCGACGGTGGCCCGCCGCGTGCTCAAACTCGAGGAAACGCTCAATCAGCGCCTGATCTGCGCCAGCTCGGCAGGCGTTTCGGCGTGTCACCTCACGCCGAAGGGCCACACCCTTCTCGAGCTTGCGCAATCCATGTTCGATACGGCCCAGAAAATCGGACATTTGCGAACTTAGAAGGCGACTTCATCCTTATTTTAGTGTTTTTCTCCTCCTACATAGCCAATAAGTACTTTGAACCGTGTGACGGGTGCTGGTTGCGCGCCTTGCGCTTTTCATGACTCTGAGATCTGGCTATCCTGCGGGCTGAGATTTCTGAAAGATTTGACTGCTAAATGGCTCATTCGTCTGCTGTGGTTCTTCCCTTCATCCTCTGCGGCGGTCGGGCACGCGGCTGTGGCCGGTATCGCGCGAGAGCATGCCGAAGCAGTTCGCGCGGCTGGTGGACGCGTCCGAATCGACGTTCCAGGCCACCGCGCGGCGGGTGGGCGACGCGGCGGTCTTCGCCCGGCCGGCGGTGATCGCGGCGGCCGAGTCGCGCTTCATCGTCGCCGAGCAGCTGGCCCAGGCCGG
>NZ_VRUV01000798.1:0-1466 GCF_008039455.1 Methylobacterium sp. WL116 | reverse complement strand
ACATCGCGGTCTGCTTCCTGTTCCATCCCTGGCTCGGCACCGCGATCGCCGGCGGCGCGGTGGTCCTGTGCCTGCTGACGATCCGGGTCCAGGCCTGGCGCGACGCCGAGAACGACTTCCAGTTCGCGATGGCGAGATCGACCGGCGCCAGCGCCCGGGCCGAGAGGATGGTCGCGGCCAGCATCACGCCGGCGGTCGCTTCCTCGCGCACCACGAGGTAGGCGCCGAGGCCGAGGATGCCCGATTGCAGCACGGTGCGCATCAGGCGCGCCGTCGCGCCGAAGCCGATGGCGAGGTCGTTGCCGTCGGTCGCCACGTCGAGGTTCCGGCGCGCCCGGGCCTGCCACAGGGTCGCGATCCGCGCGCGCATGCCGAGCGCCGAGAGCAGCGGCGCCGTGCGGTGCGCCATGTCGGTGAAGGCGCGTCGCTCGCCGGCCACCCGGACGCCCTCGCGGGTCGGGCCGGCCGAAGCCCAGTCGGTCAGGATCGTCAGCAGGCACAGGACCACCGCGCCGCCGGCGATCGCGGTGCCGAGCCAGGGATGGAACAGGAAGCAGACCGCGATGTAGAGCGGCACCCACGGCAGGTCGAAGAAGGCGGTGAACGCCATGCTCGACAGGAAGCCGCGCACCGTGTCAAGGTCGCGCAGCGCCTGCGGGCCGTCGTCGCCCCGCGGCGTCTCCGACCCACGGACCAGCAGGGTCCGGAAGATCCGCGCGCCGAGGCGCTCGTCGACGAGGCGCCCGAACCGCGACAGGATCCGGGCGCGGAACACCTCCAGCACGCTCTGGATCAGGAACAGCATCAGCGCGATGCCGGCCAGCCCGACCAAGGTCGCGATGCTGCGGCTCGGCAGCACCCGGTCGTAGACCTGCAGCATGAAGATCGGCGCGGTCAGCATCAGCAGGTTGATGAGGCCGCTGACGATCATCACGGTCGCCAGCGAGGCGCGCCCGGCTCTGGCGGCAGCCCAGAACTCCCGGCGCTTGGCGATACGCAGCACACGTTCGTCGATCACGAGACGGTTCCCCGGCTTGCAGGATCAGGCAGAGACGATTCGGCAGGGCAAGTCGGCGGAAGAGGAAGCCCCCGCCGCGTCGGGCGGCGAGGGCTCGGATGGGTCAGAGGCCGAGGAGGTGGATCCCGGTCGTCGCGGTGTGCGGCGTCGGGTCGACATGCGCGGCGTCGACGTGGCCGCCGAGATCGATCGCCGCGATCCCGAGATCGAGGGGCAGCCCGTGCGAGGCTCCCGCATCCGCCGATGCGGGAGCCGTGGGGGCGACGTCGAGGAGGTGGCCGACGAGCGCGTCTCCGCCCCCGCCGCCGGCCTGCGGGAAGACGATGCCGTCGCCCGAGAGCAGGCCGGCATGGAGCAGGCCGGGCTGATCGGCCGGCACCGCGATCGCGCTCGCCTGGACGGTGTGGGCCGGGTCCGCGCTCGTCGGCCACCTCCTCGACGTCGCCCC
>NZ_VRUV01000797.1:0-1475 GCF_008039455.1 Methylobacterium sp. WL116 | reverse complement strand
GCGCGGGCCGCGGTGAGGAACAGCGGCGCGAAGCCGGCCACCGCCACCCGCGTCGCCGGCAGCGAGGCGCTGAAGATGAGGATGCCGAGGAGCCCGCTGCCCCAGCCCGCATGAGTCGCCCGGGCCGGGATCGTCGATGTCGAATTCGTCGGTTTGAGGATCGTCCGCATCGCGTTCGCCGTCCCGCCGGCCGCTCCGGCTGCGCCCGCGCCTTGACAACCACCGCCGCCCCATGCCGTCAAATGCCCGAAACCTCGCTTTTCATGCGAATCGGGCATGATGAACCCCGCCCATCTCGACCTGTTCCGCGCGGTGCTGCGCCATGGCGGCATGACGCGGGCGGCCGAGGCGCTCGGCATCGGACAGCCGCACGTGAGCCGCGCGGTCGCGCAGCTCGAGCGCGACCTCGGCTTCCCGCTGCTCCTGCGCGGGCACGGCAGCGCGGTGCCGACCGCGGAGGGCGAGGCCTTCGCCCGCGAGGTGGAGCGCACCTATGCCGGGCTCGACCACCTGCGCGAGGCCGCCCGCCGCATCCGCGAGATGGGCACCGGGCCGCTGCGCATCGCCTGCCAGCCGTCGCTCGTCGCCCGCCTGCTGCCGCGGGCGATCGGCCGCCTCCGGGCGGCGCATCCCGAAGCCCGGGTCGCGGTGCACGTGCCGGCGCCGGACACGATCTGGTCCTGGGCCGCCTCCGGCCAGTGCGATCTCGGCCTGGTGCGCCCGCGCTCCGGCCATGCGGGGGTGATCGCCGAGCCGTTCCTGACGGTCGACGCGGTCTGCGCCCTGCCCCGGCGCCATCCGCTGGCGGGCGGGCGCGCGATCACGGTCCAGGACCTCGCCGACGTGCCGCTGATCGCCGGCGCGCCCGGCGACTTCCAGCAGGCGGTGGAGGCGGCGTTCCGCGACGCCGGCCTGGCGCCGCGCTTCGGCCCGACGGCGCAGTACACCGCCGCCCGCTGCGGCCTCGTCGCCGAGGGTCTGGGGCTGGCCATCGTCGACCCGGTCGCCGCCCGCGACCTCGCCCTGCCGATCGTGCTGCGCCCCTTCCGCCCCCGCATGCCGATCGCGACCCTGCTGATCCGCCCGGCGAAGCCGCCGGGCCTCCTGGCGGAACGCCTGATCGGCTTCCTGCACGCGGCGCGCGACGCGGACGGCTTCTCGGCGGGGTGAGGGAGATGCGTGGTTCCGGGATGCCGTCCGACCGGGCCTGCCCCGCGCCAAAACCCCGTTGCCCTCGCCCGCGGGTCCGTGGGAGAGCGGAATCCCTTCCGCGATCACGGGTCTCGCGCGATCTCCTCCTCCTCCGCCACCCTCCTCGGCTGCGGCGCGATCCTGCTGTGGTCGCTGCTGGCGCTGTTCACCGCGGCGTCGGGGGCGGTGCCGCCGTTCCAGCTCGCGGCGATGACGTTCGCGCTCGGCGGCCTCGTCGGCTGCGCGAGCTGGCTGTCGCGCCGGGGCGGGATCGCCGCCGGCCT
>NZ_VRUV01000796.1:0-1477 GCF_008039455.1 Methylobacterium sp. WL116 | reverse complement strand
TCGCGACGCGTCCGTGCAGCCCCTCGACGAGGCGGATCAGGTGCGATCCGTCGCCAGCGGGCATGTAGTCGATGACCCGGACCTCGCCCTCGCGGGTCCTGTGGTGGGTCTCCAGAACGAGGCTGCCGGACAGGGTGATCGCGTTGCCGTTCAGGCTGAGCGACAGCGGCACAATCAGGTCGGAGGGCGGCCCCGACAGCCCGAGCGCGCTCGCCAGCGCCAGCGGCGCCAGGATGTGCGCGGCGTCGAGGTAGCCGAGCGCCAGCCGGTCGCGCAGCGTCGCCCAGGACGGCTCGGCGGTAAGGTCGAGATCGAGCCCTTCGGCGCGGGCGAAGCCCATCTCGTGGGCGGCGATCACGGGGGCCGCGTCGCAGAGGGGCACGTAGCCCAGGTGAAGTCTCATCTGCGAAGTCTCATCGCGCCCTCATCCGAGCAGGTCGGCCGCGGTGACGATCGCCCGCGCGATGTCGGCGATCTTCCGCTTCTCGTTCATCGCCTTCTTGCGCAGCTGCTTGTAGGCCTCGTCCTCGGACAGGCCCTTCATGCTCATGAGGATGCCCTTGGCGCGCTCGATCAGCTTGCGGTCGGCGAGCTCGCCCCGCGCCTCCGACAGCTCCCGCTGCAGCCGCGAGAACGCGTTGAAGCGCAGGATCGCGATGTCGAGGATCGGCTTGATCCGCTCGGGCCGCAGGCCGTCGACGACGTAGGCCGAGATCCCGGCATCGACCGCCGCCTGCATCATTGTGGCGTCCGAGCGGTCGACGAACATCGCCACCGGCCGCTCGACGTGGCGCGCGACCCCCGACATCTGCTCCAGGATGTCGCGGCTCGGGCTCTCCAGGTGGATCACCACCACGTCGGGGGCGAGCGCGGCGACGCGCTCCATCAGGTCGGCGGTGTCGGCCATCACCACGACGCGGCCGATCCCGGCGGCGCGCAGGCCCTCCTCCAGGATCGCGGCACGCGCCCGGCTCGGATCGATCACGGCGACGGTGAGGCTGGTTTCGGTCATCGGGGCCCGGCGTTGGGCGGCAAACGGGGCAGCAAGTCGGAGCGTGGCCGCGACGCATGCCGCCGGCCGTGTCGCAAGGCAAGCGGCGTGCCCCGTTCCGGCGGAAGCGCCGCGCCGAGGCGCTCGCCCCGCGGCCCTGATCGCGCCGCGCAACCGAGCGGAAAGGAAACGGTCCAGCTTCCGCCGCAAATGCAGGGCACCTCTGTGGCCGTCGCGACGGTGCGGAGGTTCGAAGGATCGGATGTCGAAGCCAGACCCCTTCGCGGCCCTCGACGGTGGCGGTTCCGGCCGCCTCTCCCTCCCCTTCCTCCCGACCCTGGTGACGGCGCTCGTCCTCGGCGCGGGCTTCCGCGCGGCGGCCGAGGCCGATCAGGTTGTCGGCGTACCAGAACGTGCAGGGCAGGAACGCGCCCTCGTTGCCGGGCAGCCCGTCCGTGGTCTGCCCTTGCGTGTCGTAGCGCAGGA
>NZ_VRUV01000795.1:0-1482 GCF_008039455.1 Methylobacterium sp. WL116 | reverse complement strand
CATGCGGGTCGGTGAGGTGGGCGAGGCGGAAGGACACGGGGGACCGCATCGCGGTTGAGGCCGGCCGCGTCAAGCGAGCCGGCGCGTGCCGCGCGCCGGCCGAGCCTCACGCCGCGCGACGATCAGGGTTCATGCCGCGCGACGATCAGGGTTCATGTGAAGGCGACCATCCCGACGCCGACGATCATCAGGGCCGCCCCGAGCACGCGCCACAGGCTGGCCGGATGGACCTCGAACCCGACCCAGCCGTAGTTGTCGAGCACGATCGAGGCGACGACGCCGACCGTCACGATGAGGCCGAGGAACGACGCGGCGCCGATCGCGGGCGCGGCGTAGAGCTGGGCCAGGATCAGCAGGACGCTGAGGCAGCCGCCGAGCCAGCCCCACCAGGGCACCGCCGCGACCTGCTCCCAGCTCGGCACGGCGAGCTTGCCGAATGCCAGGCCACCCAGCAGCATGAAGGCCGTGCTGACGAAGAGGATCACCACGGCCGCCGTGACCGGCAGGCCGAAGGTCTTCGAGAGGGTCGCGTTCTGCCCGGGCTGGATCGCGTTCGCGAGGCCGGCGAGGACGGTCAGTCCGTAGAGATACCACATGACTCGGTATCGCGCGGCCGAACCGCCCAGTTTCCCGATTCGGATCGCCTGCGACGAAATGGTGGCGGCCGGCGCCCCGTCGGATCGGGCCACGCGCTCAGGCGCTGCCGATCAGCACCCCCACCGCCAGCACCAGCGCGCCGCCGAGCACGATCTGCAGCACCGCGCGGCCGAACGGGGTCGCCATGTAGCGGGTGCGGATCGCGGCGATGGCGAGCAGCTCGATCGCCACCACCAGCACCGCGAGGCCGGTCGCGAGCGCGAAGGCGTTCGGCCAGTGGCTCGGGATCGCGTAGGGCAGGGTGTGGCCGAGCCCGCCGAGCGCCGTCATCGCGCCGCAGACCAGGCCCCGCATCCACGGGCTCCCGCGCCCGGTGACGCGGCCGTCGTCCGAGAGCGCCTCGGTGAAGCCCATGCTGATCCCGGCCCCGAGCGAGGCCGCGAGCCCGACGAGGAAGGTCGCGCCGTTGCTGTGCGTGGCGAAGGCGGCGGCGAAGATCGGGGCCAGCGTCGAGACCGATCCGTCGATCAGCCCGGCGAGCCCCGGCTGGACGTAGGCGAGCACGAAGGCGCGGTGGGCGTCGTCGTGGGGTTGCGGGGTATGGGGGTCGACGACGAGGGTCGCGTCCATAATCGACATCCTATTTAGATCGATTCCAAGCTACACATTGGAATTGATCCAAACAACCCGTTTCGCGCGGTTTCGAGGTGTTTTCGGGCACGCCGCGCAGCGATCGGCCGCCCCGGGACGCCCGGTCTCGGTTGCGCGGGCCGAGGCGACGGGTCTAGACAGCCACCGGGCGGCGCAGGACGGTGCCGTCCCGCTGTCGCGTCCGAACTGCCCGACCCGTCGCGAGGCGCGGTCGGCGCCTTGCCGCCCTCCGGC
>NZ_VRUV01000794.1:0-1490 GCF_008039455.1 Methylobacterium sp. WL116 | reverse complement strand
GCCGAGGAGCACAGCCGGGCGAAGAGCCGGTTCCTGGCAAACATGAGCCACGAGTTGCGCACGCCGCTATCCGCGGTGATCGGCTATTCGGAGATGCTGGAGGAGGAGGCGGAGGAACTCGGCCAGGACAGCCTCCTAAAGGATCTCGGCAAGATCAAGTCGAACGCCCAGCACCTGCTCGGGCTGATCAACGACGTGCTCGACCTGTCCAAGGTCGAGGCCGAGAAGATGGAACTCTATCCCGAGGACATCGACGTCACCGCCTTCGTCACGGACGCCGCCGGTACGGTGGAGGCGCTGGTCGCCAAGAAGGGCAACGTCCTCGGCTTGGACGTGGCCGATGACGTAGGCCGGGCGCGCACGGACGCGACCAAGCTGCGCCAGTGCGTGTTCAACCTGCTTTCGAACGCGGCCAAGTTTACCGAGGGCGGCACCATCACGTTGAGTGCCGCCCGCGAGGTCGACGTGGATGGCGACTGGCTCCGGTTCACGGTGCGGGATACCGGCATCGGTATGAGCCCGGAGCAGGTTGGGCGCCTGTTCGAGCGGTTCACTCAGGCCGACGAGAGCACCACACGCAACTATGGCGGCACCGGCCTCGGACTGGCTCTAAGCCGCGCCTTTGCCCAGCTTCTCGGTGGCGACATCACCGTCGACAGCGTCGAGGGTCAAGGAACGAGCTTCACCCTGCGCGTCCCGGCCGTGGCGCCAGAGCGGGCCGTAGCGGCGGCACCGGCGGCACCGGCGGTTCCCGAGAACCAGATGACGGTAGGCGACCTCGTGCTGGTCATCGACGACGAGGCGTCCCAACGCGAACTGATGACCCGGTTCCTCGAACGCCAACGCTTCGCTGTCCGCACTGCGGGGGACGGGCGCACCGGGCTCGACCTCGCCAAGTCGCTCAAGCCACGTGCGATCCTACTCGACGTGATGATGCCCGAGATGGACGGCTGGTCGGTGCTAGCCGCCCTGAAGGCAGACCCGGAGACTGCAGGCATCCCCGTGGTCATGGTCAGCTTCGTTGCCGACGCGGCGCTGAGCGCCTCGCTCGGAGCCATCGAGGCGGTACCGAAGCCGGTGGACTGGGCGCGCCTCCGGACGATCCTTGACCAGTTCCGGGCGGCGGACGGCGACGTGCTCGTGGTCGACGACGATGCCGATATGCGCCACCGGCTCCGGACGGTGCTTGAGCGCAACGGCTGGAGCGTCCGCGAGGCTGGGAACGGCTGCGAGGCGCTCGACCAGGTCCGGCACGGCGTGCCACGCCTCGTGCTGCTCGACCTGACCATGCCAGTGATGGACGGGTTCTCGTTCCTCGACCGGCTCCGGGATTTGCCCGGCTGTACCGAGGTGCCGGTAGTAGTGTTAAGCGCTCGCGACGTCACCGCAGCCGAGCGTGACCGTCTGTCCGGGGCAGATCAGGTGCTGCGCAAGGGCGACACCAGCCTGCAGGACATTGCTACCGAGCTGCGCAAAATCGATAACCGCCA
>NZ_VRUV01000793.1:0-1501 GCF_008039455.1 Methylobacterium sp. WL116 | reverse complement strand
TTCCTCCGCAGCCCCGGCGCGGCGCTCGGCTTGGCGGCCCTGGTGCTGACGGTCCTCGCCGCCTGCCTCGCCCCCTGGATCGCGCCGCAGGACCCCTACGACCTCGCCAACCTCGACGTGATGGACGGCACCCTGCCCCCCGGCAGCCGCAGCGTCTCCGGGATGCTGTACGCGCTCGGCACCGACGCGCAGGGGCGCGACATGCTCTCGGCCATCCTCTACGGCCTGCGCGTCTCCCTCGTCGTCAGCCTCTCGGCGACCCTGGTCGCGGCGACGCTCGGCTCCACGATCGGCGTGCTCGCGGCCAACGCCGGTGGCCGGGTCGATGCCGTGCTGATGCGGCTCGCCGACCTGCAGCTCTCGTTCCCGGCGATCCTGATCGCGCTGGTGCTGCTCGCCGCCTTCGGCCGCGGCGTGGACAAGGTGGTGATCGCCCTGATCGCCGTGCAATGGGCCTACTACGCCCGCGCCATCCGGGCGACCGCCCTGGTCGAGCGCCGGCGCGAGTACATGGAGGCCGCCCGCGCGCTCGCGCTGCCGCGCCGCAGCCTGATCTTCCGCCACCTGCTGCCGAACTGCTCGGCCCCGGTGATCGTGGTGGCGACGATGCAGGTGGCGCACGCCATCGCGCTCGAGGCGACCTTGTCCTTCCTCGGCGTCGGCGTGCCGGTGACCGAGCCCTCCCTCGGGCTGCTGATCAAGAACGGCTACGACTACCTGCTCTCGGGCAAGTACTGGATCTCGACCTTCCCCGGCCTGGCGCTGGTGGCGGTCATCGTCGCGATCAACCTCGTCGGCGACCGGCTGCGCGACGTGCTGAACCCGAGGTTTTCGGATTGATGGCCTCCGGGACCGGCCGAAGAAATCCGTCCGTGCACATCCCTTCCGGCCCCGGCGGGCGATCGCGGTCACATGTTTCGCCACGCATTCCCGAGGTGGCGCGGGTTCCCTCTTCCGTTCGGGAGAGGGGGCCGCGTGGTGCTTCGCGCAATCCGTCCGTCTGCCGACGCGCGGGCATGCGCGCCTCCGCGAGCCCGCAGAGGGGGGAGGCAAGCGGCGTCGGGCAGGGGAATGCGCCATGACCGCCCCCGTCCTCGCCCTCGAAGACCTCAGCGTGAGCTTCAAAGCCGGCGGGCGCGAGCACGTCGCCGTCGACCGGGTGAGCCTCACCGTGGGCCGCGGCGAGGTGCTGGGGCTCGTCGGCGAATCCGGCTCGGGCAAGTCGGTGACCGGGCTCGCGCTGATGGGGCTGATCGAGGCGCCCGGCCGGGTCTCGGGCGGCCGGATCCTGCTCGAGGGCCGCGACATCGCCGGTCTGCCGGAGGCCGAGCTCCGGCCGCTGCGCGGCAGGCGGATGGCGATGATCTTCCAGGACCCGATGACCACCCTGAACCCGGTGCTGCGGGTCGAGACCCAGGTGGTCGAGGCGATCCGCGCGCACGAGCGCGTCGGGTGCCGGGATCCCGACCTTGACCAGGGCCTCGCGCGCCCGCGCCCGGGC
>NZ_VRUV01000792.1:0-1504 GCF_008039455.1 Methylobacterium sp. WL116 | reverse complement strand
TCGAACTTCATGGCTTTAGGCCCTCGCTTGGTTGAGCGCCGCGGACAGGGTCCGCTCAGCGAGCGTCAGCTTGTAGGCGTTCGCATGGGTCGGCGCGGCGCCGGCGAAGACCTGCTCGGTCACCGCCTTGGCGCCCCGCGGCAGGTCGACCTCGGCCGCCTCCACCCGCCAGGGTTTCGGCGCCACCCCGCCGAAGGCGACGCGGCCGGACCCGTCCCTGCCCAGGATCGCCGCCACCGAGACCAGCGCGTAGGCGTACGACGCCCGGTCGCGGACCTTGCGGTAGAGGTGCGTGCCCGCCACCGGCTTCGGCAGCGTCACCGCCGTGATCAGCGCGCCGGCCGCGAGCGTGGTGTCGCGCTCGGGCGCGTCGCCGGGCAGGCGGTGGAACGCGGCGATCGGGATCGCGCGTTCCCGGCCCTCGCCGTCGACGGTCTCGACGGTGGCGTCGAGCACGCGCATCGCCACCGCCATGTCGCCGGGATGGGTGGCGATGCAGGCGTCGCTTCCGCCGATCACCGCCAGCTGCCGGCTGACCCCGTCGAGCGCCGAGCAGCCGGAGCCCGGCCGGCGCTTGTTGCAGGCCTGCGCGGTGTCGTAGAAGTACGGGCAGCGGGTGCGCTGCAGCAGGTTGCCGGCGGTGGTCGCCTTGTTGCGCAGCTGCCCCGAGGCGCCGGCCAGCAGCGCGCGCGACAGCACGCCGTAATCCTTCCGGACACGGGCGTCGGCGGCGAGGTCGGTGTTGCGCACCAGCGCGCCGATGCGCAGGCCGCCCTCCGGCGTCGGCTCGATCCGGTCGAGCCCGAGCCCGTTGACGTCGACGAGGTGGGTCGGGGTCTCGATCTGCAGCTTCATCAGGTCGAGCAGGTTGGTGCCGCCGGCGATGAACTTGGCGTTGGGCGTGCGCGCCACGGCGGCGGCGGCCTCGGCCGGCGTGCTCGGGCGCTCGTAGGTGAACGACTTCATGCGGGCCTCCGGCCGGTCTCGAGGCCGGCGACCTCGCTCATCGCCTCGACGATGTTGGAATAGGCGCCGCAGCGGCACAGGTTGCCGCTCATGCGCTCGCGGATCTCGGCCTCGGTGACCCGGGTCGGCGCGGTGAGGTCGGCGGTGGCGTGGCTGGGGATGCCGGCCCGGATCTCGTCGAGCACGGCCACGCCCGAGCAGATCTGGCCGGGCGTGCAGTAGCCGCACTGGTAGCCGTCGTGGCGGACGAAGGCGGCCTGCATCGGGTGCAGGTCGTCGGGCTGGCCCAGCCCCTCGATGGTGGTGATCTCCGCGCCCTGGTGCATCACGGTGAGCGTCAGGCAGGCGTTGATGCGCCGCCCGTCGACGATCATCGTGCAGGCGCCGCACTGGCCGTGGTCGCAGCCCTTCTTCGAGCCGGTCAGGTGCAGATGCTCGCGCGCCGCATCGAGCAGGCTCGTGCGGGTGTCGAGCTCGAGCTCGCGCCGCTGGCCGTTGATCGTGAACCACACCCGCGCCAGGACAGGGCGGTCGCCGG
>NZ_VRUV01000791.1:0-1506 GCF_008039455.1 Methylobacterium sp. WL116 | reverse complement strand
CTCCGGAACCTCGACCACGCGGCCGGCCGCATCGGTGAACGGGCGGGCCCGGGCCGGCCCCGCCGGGAGTGCCAAGAGCGCCAGCAGGGCAAGGCCGAGGGTCGTGCGGGCGAGGCGTCGCGGATGCGGCATGCTGCAGCTTCGATCGGAGGATGTCCGCTCACCCTAGGGGCAGCGCGCCAAGAGGGCCACCGGCGACGCTCGGATCCCGCCCGAACACCGCGGCGAGGACGGCCGCCGCCGCGGCGGTCTCGGCGAAGCCCCCCCGGAACCCGTCGCGGCAGGCCGCCTCCACCGTCGCGCGATCGGGCGACGGGCCGGGCATGTCGAAGGCCGGGACGCGCAAGGCGGCGGCGGCCAGCACCAGGAGCCCGCGCGCCTGCGCCAGCGGAGCAGGCTGCGGCGCCCGCGACGAGGCCGAGACCCCGAGGTCGCGCGCCAGCGCGTCGAACGCGCAGAACAGGCCGGCGAGGCGCGCGAACCTTTCCGAGCCGCCGCCGAAGCGGAGCAGGGCGCCGGTGCCGTCGAGGCCGGCGACGATCCGCGTCGCACCGTCCGGGATGCCGGTCTCGGCCTCGTGCACGGACAGGCGCACGCCGAGCCGGGCGACGTCGCCGGCATCGGCGACACCCGGCAGGACGATGCCGTCGGGCCGCAGCGTCAGCGCCGCGGCGAGGTCGGCCGCGCTCGGTGCGACCCGGACGTAGAGCGGCAATGCGCCGGGCCTCCGCCGCAGGGGCGGGAGCCAGGCGGGCTCGGCGGCCGGGGCATGGTCCAGCACCAGGGCATCGGCGTGGGCGAGGTCGGGCGGCGCGCCCGCGGGCGAGGCGATCAGCAGGACGCGCATGAGGACCGAGTCATCGGGCATTTAGGCTTTCTTTACCATGATGGCCAAAGGTCCCCGCATCCGGGGCGCACCGTGCGGCGCCTCACGCGACGCCCGTCCGGCGCGTGCGGCTCGAAGCGGCGATCGATGTTCCTGTTCACCACGCCTTCGAACCCCCAGCCAGCCGCGGCGCCGCCGCGGGCCGCGGGTCCGCAGGGCGCGGTCGTCGACGCGATCCGCGACGGGGCCCAGAGCAGCGGCGTCGGCTTCGACTACCTGCTCGCCACGGCGCAGCGCGAATCCGCCCTCGATCCCTCGGCCAAGGCCGGCACCTCGACCGCCACCGGCCTGTTCCAGTTCATCGAGCAGACCTGGCTCGGGGTGATGAAGTCCGCCGGGCCGAAGCTCGGCCTCCAGGCCTACGCCGACGCCATCGTCGCGCGGCCGGACGGCAGCTACACCGTCGCGGATGCCGGCCAGCGCCAGGCGATCCTCGACCTCCGGCGCGACCCGAAGATCGCCGCCTCGCTCGCGGGCGCCTTCACCCAGAAGAACGGCGAGGCGCTGTCGGCGGCGCTCGGGCGCGAGCCGACCGCGGGCGACCTCTACGCCGCCCACGTGCTCGGGGCGAAGGGCGCGACGACGCTGATCGCCGCCGCGCGGGCGACCCCGGACCGGGC
>NZ_VRUV01000790.1:0-1506 GCF_008039455.1 Methylobacterium sp. WL116 | reverse complement strand
GGCTTGCCGCGTCGAGGGTCGCGCCGGCCAGCGTGATCCGGCGCGGGTGATTCGTGCCGCCTTGGCCGAGCCGCGCGGCGGTCCGGCGCACTGGCTCGGCCCAGCGCGGATCGTCGGCGCCCTCCGGCATGTGGATCGTGGCGCCCCCCAGCGCGAGCGAGCCGAGGTCGGCTTGGCCCGAGAGCAGGGCGAGCGGGTTGAGGTCGAGATCGAGGCTGCCGCCCTCGATCAACGCCGGGCTGCCGGCCTGCGCGGCGGTGATCCGGGTGCGGGTGAAGCTCAGGCGCGGCAGGGGCAGCAACGTCATCGTGGTCGCGCCCTCGGCGGTGAGCGCGAAGCCGAAATCGCGCAGGCCGCGGCTGACGAAGGCCGCCGCCGTCGGGGTGCCGACCGGCCAGGGCAGGGTCGCGAGGCCGGTCCCGAGGACGGCGAGCGACGCGAAGCCGACGGCAAGAAGGAGGCGGCGCGGCGACATTGCACTCCGGGCGGGCACGTCGCGGGCCGCCCGAGGGGCGGCGAAGTCGCGACGGGGGACGACGAGCGGCCCCGGATGTTTCAGGCTCACCCCGCCGTCATGCATCGGACCGTTCGGGTGATTCCCTTAAAGCGTCCGATCGGCTTTGTCTGCCCGCAGCGCCCGGCCGTCCCCGCCGCCTTCGTGCGGACGGCCGGGGCCGCGCTTCCCGACGCCGGGCGCCTTTACCGGCGCGCCGGAATCGGGGACAGCTTTCGCGGAACGAATGTCGGCGCGATCGCGCGCGGGCCGGAAGGGTTCAGTGTCCATGAAGAAGGTCTATGCGGATCCGACGTCGGCGCTCGCGGGGCTGCTCAAGAACGACATGATGGTGATGTGCGGCGGCTTCGGCCTCTGCGGCATCCCCGACGAGCTGATCGAGGCGGTGCGGGAATCGGGCGTGAAGGGGCTGACCATCGTCTCGAACAACGCCGGCATCGACGGCGTCGGCCTCGGCAAGCTGCTCGAGACCCGGCAGGTCGCGAAGATGATCTCGTCCTATGTCGGCGAGAACAAGGAGTTCGCCCGGCAGTACCTCGGCGGCGAGCTCCAGATCGAGTTCAATCCGCAGGGGACGCTGGCCGAGCGCATCCGCGCGGGCGGGGCCGGCATCCCGGCCTTCTTCACCAAAACCGGCGTCGGCACGAAGGTGGCCGAGGGCAAGGAGGTGCGCGAATTCGACGGCGAGCACTTCGTGATGGAGCGCGGGCTGTTCGCGGACCTCGCCATCGTCCACGCCCATACCGGCGACACCGAGGGCAACCTGCGCTACCGGAAGACCGCGCGGAACTTCAACCCGATGATGGCGACCGCCGCGACGATGACAGTGGCGCAGGTCGAGCACCTGGTGCAGCCCGGCGAGATCGACGCCGACGACATCCACACCCCCGGCATCTTCGTGAAGCGGATCATCCACGTTCCGGGGCGCGAGAAGCGGATCGAGCAGCGCACGGTGCGCAAGCGCGCCGAGGCCGCTCCGGCCGCGGCCGGAG